>NZ_JBEOZN010000012.1:0-128602 GCF_040298085.1 Streptosporangium sp. NPDC001681
CGTGAGCCGTTTCGTGCCCACCCTCGGGCGTGTCTGCTCCCACGGATTCCAGAGCGGCAGGCTGAGGAAGCACCTGCCGGTGGGTCTGCTCACTTGCATGAAACGTAGCCATCTGGATCACACCTCCAGTTCGTGATGGCTAGGGCTGGTCAACGCGGGGCTTCGAAGCGCATCGCTGCGCCTCAAGCCCCCTCCTTCAGGAGGGGGTCGTTGACGGCTTCGAGTGACGATCGCCGGGGCGAGAGTGAAGGGCGTGGTCGAGGAGGCCCAGGGGTGGGGAGCCGAGGTCGAACATCGCGGTGTGGAAGCGTTTAAGGCCGAAGTCGGGGCCCCAGGCGCTTCTGGCGCGGTCGCGGAGGTCGAGGATCTCCAGCTTGCCCCAGGTGTAGCGGCCGTAGGTGGGGTCGAAGGTGGCCCGCGCCGCCTCGGAGCCGGCCGCCGAGCCGACGATGTGGGTGTCGGCGGCGAAACGGCGGGCGGCCTCCTCGACGGTCATCGCACAGGAGTGCACGCCGATCGCGCAGGCCAGCCGGGTCACCCTGATCAGCGCCTCCAGCCAGACGCCGATCTCGAAGCGCGGGTCCTCCGGCGCGAAGCCCTCCTCGACGCAGAGCTCCTCGGCGTAGTGCGCCCAGCCCTCGACGAAGGCCAGCGACATCAGCGTCCGCCGCACGTCGGAGCGGGCGCGGCGGAGCGCGCGGCCGTGCGAGAAGTGCCCGGGGGCGACCTCGTGCACGTTGATCGCGGGGAGCGTGGTCTCACTGAAGACCTCCAGCCACTCCTCGATGTCGCCCTGCGGCCACGAGGGGGCGGGCGGGGTGATGTGGTACCACGAGGGGCCGTCGGGCTCGCCGGGCGCCGACCAGCTGATCATGGCCATGGCCCACCGGCGCGACTCGGGCGCGATGCCGACCAGGCACTCCCCGTCGTGGTAGGGCACCAGGTCCTTCTCCCTGGTGAAGGCGATGGCGCTCTCGGTGCCGATCCTGGCCGCCTCGATCACGCCCTCCGGGCCGGGGTGCTGCTTGACGAGCTCGCGCGCCACGTCCAGCGGCGGCCGATCCCCGAATCCCAGCGCCGCGCAGGACTCCGCCAGCCTGGCCATCAGCCGGTCGCGCTCGGCGTCGGCGCGCTCGGCCAGCCGTCCCAGGTCGACCGGGAGACCGTCGCCCGCGCCCATCAGCCGGGCGAGACCTTCGGCGCCGAGCGAGGCGTCCGGGTCGCCGGAGTGCGCGGCCTTCTCGACGTGCTCCACCAGCCGGGCGTGCGCCCTGAACGCCGCCTCGCGCACGCTCTCCTTCGCGTCGCGGGGCACCCCGGCGGCCAGGCCGCGTACCGCCCCGAGCAACGCGGTCGCGACGGGGGCGCTGAGCAGGTCGAGCGAGGCGATCGCGTTGTCCACCGCCTCCGGCCAGCGGGCGAGGTGGGCCTGCTTGGCGGCGTTCCGCTCGGCCTCGGGGGCGTACTCGCGGTCGTAGGTGGCCAGGTCCAGGTTGCCCACGTGCTCCATGGGGCTGCGCCGGTGCAGCTCCAGCTCGGCGAACTGCACCCGCGCGGCCTCCTCGAAGATCTGCAGGTGCGCCGCGTCATAGGGATCCTCGGGCAGCGGCCCCTGACCGAGCGCGGCCAGCCCGGCGCGCACCCCCGCCGGTGACAGGTCCTGGATCAGGCCGTCGTACTCGTGCCGCCCGGCCATTTCCCGGACACCGGAGACATTGAGGTCGCACACCGCCCGGAGGCGGCCGTCGAGTTCGGTCATGGTCGCGACGCTATATCAGGGCGGGTTCCACGAGACAGGGGCGGCGTTGACGACCCGGCCCCCGTCTCCCCGCGGCCTGGCCGGGTCCCTTGGGCGGCGCGCCCACTCTCCCGGCTTGCCCCGGCCCCACCGCGCGGAAGCACCCCTATCCGAGCAGCCCGGTAGTGGCGATCTCCAGCGCGGACCGGGGAGCCCTGCCGAGAAGGCTCCGCAGGTCGCCGCCCGTCCGGTCCATGAACCCGTTGGCGATGCTGGAGTAGGTGCTCACCAGCATCGGGACCTGGAAGGGTGCCAGGCCCACGGCGGTGAAGCCCTCGCGGGCCCCGGCGAGAGTGCCGGGCTCGTACGAGACGGCGCTCCCGGCTGCCTCGGTGAGGGCGGCGGCCAGCTCCGCACCGCCGATCGCCTCCTCACCGACCAGCTCGTAGGTCCGGCCCGCGTGCGCGGAGGCGTCGGCCGTGACCAGGGCGGCCGCGTCGGCCAGGTCCTCGCGAGCCACCGCGGCCAGACGTCCGGAACCCAGCGGCGCGGTGATCCTGCCGTCCACGACGGGGGTGAGCGTCGCCAGCAGCTCGGCGTAGAGGCCGTTGCGCAGGATCGTCCAGCTCGCAACGCCCTCGCGGAGCCTGCGTTCGGTCCAGCGGTGGGCGAGCGCGTAAGCCAGATGGTCACCGGCGGCGCTGAGGCTGGTGTAGACGATGTGCGAGATCCCGGCCTTCTCCGCCGCCTCGATCGCCGCGCCGTGCCGGGCGATCACCACGTCGTCGTCGCCGTAGCCCGCCGAGATCAGCAGCAGCGTGTCCACCCCGGTGAAACCCCGCTCCAGCGAGGCGGGATCCGCAAAGTCGATCATTCGGACCAAAGGTCCGGCCGGGATCGTCTCCGGAGCGCGGCTGCCGATCACGACGTCGTCCCGTACGGCCAGCCGCGCGGCGACGAGCCGCCCCAGTGCGCCCGTCGCCCCCGTCATCAGAATCATGAAATCCTCCGCAAAGGTGGTTCTCTTCGGTAACTGGGACCATCATCGATAACCGGGAAGCGTGGCGTAAGGAGGCACTTTGATGTCGGTGAGGCACACGGCGGTAACCACGGAGCCGGTCGTCTCGTGCGGTGGTGAGGACTGCGGCATCCGCGAGGTTCTGGACCGGATCGGCGACAAGTGGTCGGTGCTGGTGGTCGTGGAGCTGGCCCAGGGGGTGCGCCGGTTCCGCGAGCTCCAGCGGGCCGTCCCCGGCATCTCGCAGCGGATGCTCACCCTGACCGTACGCCGCCTGGAGCGTGACGGCCTGATCTCCAGGACCGTCCACGCCGTCGTCCCGCCGCAGGTCGACTACGAGCTGACCCCCACCGGGCACAGCCTCACCCACCTGGTGAAAGCCCTGGCCGACTGGTCGGCCGAGCACCGCGACGGCATCGCCGCGTCGCGTCGCCGCTGGGACGCCGCCAACCCCGGCTCCGGGATCCGCTGAGAACCGGCCGGGCCGTACGCTCCCGGACTCACCGGGAACCGGCGGAACCCCCCAGTTCGGCGATCCGGTCGAGCAGTGCCTCCAGCGTCTTGTCGTCCGTGGCCGGGGCCATGACGGTCACCCGCAGGTGGCGGACCCCGCCGATCTCCGCCGAGGTCAGCTGGAAGGCGCCGTCCGCCATCAGGCGCTCGCGGACGTCCGCCGGGTCGGCGGTGCCGTACCTGAAGCAGACGATGTTGCTCTCCGGCTCGTACGGGCACTCGAAGCCCGGCCGCTCGCGGGCCAGCTCCCAGAAGCGGTGCGCGGTGGCGTACTGCCGCGCGACGTGCTCGCCCAGGCCGCGCTCGCCCCGCCAGGCCAGGTTGAGGAAGATCTTCAGGCCCAGCTCGGCCTTGCTGCACTCCACGGTCCTGCCGATGAGGTCGAAGCCCTGCTCCCCGTAGAACAGGTAGCTGGCCCGCTGCTGGAAGGCCGCGTCCAGGTCGCCCTCACGCCGGGTCAGCACCGCGGCGGCCAGGCTGGAGGTACGCAGCATCTTGTGCGCGTCCCAGATCAGCGAGTCGGCGAGTTCGATCCCGTCGAGCAGGTGGCGGTGCTCGGCGGCCAGCAGCGCCGAGGCGCCGTGGGCGCCGTCCACGTGGAACCAGACACCGCTCTCCGCGCAGAACTCGCCGATCCCGCGCAGGTCGTCGTAGAGCCCGGTCCCGGTCGCGCAGGCGTTCGCCACCAGGGCCATCGGCCGCCGCCCGGCCTCGCGTACCCGTTCCAGGGCATCCGGCAGGCGGGCGACGTCGACCCTGCCGAGCCCGTCCACGTCCAGCGGCATGACCGCGCGCTCCCCCAGCCCGAGGATCGCGGCCGCGCGGCTGAGCGAGTAGTGCGCCGCGGCGGGGGCGAGCAGGGCGAGGTCACCGGGGACGCCGTCGGTCCACGCGTCGGGGGCGACCGCCGCCCGCGCGGCCAGCAGCGCGGTGAGGTTGGCCAGCGAGCCACCGTGGGTGAGGACCCCGCCGCCCGCCTCGCCGAACCCGACCTTGCCCAGCATCCAGCGCAGCACCTCGAACTCGACGGTCGCCGCCGAGGCGCCCATCTCGTAGACCGCCATCGGGTTGTTGGTCGCGCCGTGCACGAAGTCGGCGAGCGCGGCGGGGAAGTCGGGCGCGGCGATCTGATGTCCCAGGTAGGCCGGGTGATGCATCCGGGTGCCCTCGGCGAGGTAGCCGCGCAGGAACTCCCCGTGGCTCTCCGCCGTCATCCCGCCCTCGCGGATCCACCGGGCGAGCCCGAGCCGCTCGGCCAGCTCGCCCGGGGGCCTGCGCCGGATGACCGGCACCGCCCCCGCCTGGCTCTCCGCCACGTAGGCGGCCAGCTCATCGACGGTCACCCCGGCCGCGCGCGCGAACTCCTCGACATTCCACATCACATCGGGATACTGCTCGAATTCACCACCCCCCGCCAACCGAGCCGAACGCGCACCTCACCAAGTGCCCTCAGGTGATGTCCACGATGGGGAGGCGGAGGGCGCCGGGGGCGGTGGTGGGGACGGTGGGGTGGGCGGGGGCGACAGGGGTCAGGCGGGCGTACGGGGAGCCCTGGGCGGGGCGGGGGTCGGCCTCTCCCCGGTTGGGCCAGAAGGCCATCGCGCGCTCGGCCTGGGCGGTGATGGTGAGGGAGGGATTGACGCCGGGGTTGGCGGAGACCGCGGAGCCGTCGACGACGTGCAGGCCCGGATGGCCGTGGACGCGGTGGTAGGGGTCGATCACCCCGGTCTCCGGCCCGGCGCCGATGGCGCAGCCGCCCAGGAAGTGGGCGGTGGCCGGGATGTCGAACAGGTCGAGCCAGGTGCCGCCCGGCATGCCGCCGATCTCCTCGGCCGCGTGCCGGACGAACTCGTGCCCGGCGGGCAGCCAGGTGGGGTTGGGCTCGCCGTGGCCCCGCCCTGAGCGGAGCCTGCGGCCGAAGAGCCCCCTGCGCATGGACAGGGTGATCGAGTTGTCCTTGGCCTGCATGACCAGCGCGATGATCGTGCGCTCGGACCAGCGGCGGTGGTCGAACAGCCTCGGCACCAGGTGGGGCCTGCGCAGGGCCTCGCCGAGGAACTTGAGCCAGCGCGGCGCTCCGCCGCCGTCGATGAGCAGGGTGCGGAGCAGGCCCATCGCGTTGGAACCGTCACCGTAGCGGACCGGCTCGATGTGCGTGTGGGCGTCGGGATGGATGGAGGAGGTGATCGCCACCCCGTGGTTGAGCTTCTCCCCCTTGACCGACGGGCGCTCGAAGCCGAGCAGGGCCTCGGAGTTGGTCCTGGTGAGGGTGCCCAGCCGGTCGGAGAGCCGGGGCAGGGTCCCGGTGGCCTTGAGCCGGTGCAGCAGGCGCTGGGTGCCGTACGTCCCCGCCGCGAAGATCACATGCTCGGCGGTGAACGCGCGGCGGCGCCAGGGCGCGCCCGTCCGGTGCGTCTCGACCCGGTAGCCGCCGCCGGCCGGGACGACCGAGGTGACCGTGGTCTCGGGCAGGACCGTGGCCCCGGCCCCCTCCGCCAGGTAGAGGTAGTTCTTGACCAGCATGTTCTTGGCCCCGTGGCGGCAGCCCGTCATGCACTCGCCGCACTCGGTGCAGCCCCTGCGGCGCGGCCCCGCGCCCCCGAAGTAGGGGTCGTCCACCTCGACGCCCGGAGGGCCGAAGAAGACGCCGACCGGGGCCAGGTGGAAGGTGTCGCCCACGCCCATCCGCTCGGCGACGGTGCGCATCACCTCGTCGGCCCTGGTGACCGTCGGGTTGAGCACCACGCCCAGCATCCGCCTGGCCTGGTCGTAGTAGGGGGCGAGTTCGGCCTTCCAGTCGGTGATGCCCGACCACTGGGCATCCTGGAAGAACATCTCCGGCGGCTCGTAGAGGGTGTTGGCGTAGACCAGGGAGCCCCCGCCGACCCCGGCACCCGCCAGGACCATGACGCCGGTGCCCTTCTGGCCGCGGAGCAGGTGGATGCGCTGGATGCCCTTCATGCCCAGCCCCGGCGCCCACAGGAAGTCGCGGGCCCGCCAGGAGGTCTTGGGGAACGTGCCCTCGTCGAAGCGGCGCCCCGCCTCCAGCACCGCGACCCGGTAGCCCTTCTCGGTCAGCCGCAGCGCGGAGACACTCCCGCCGAAGCCGGAGCCGATCACCAGCACGTCATGGTCGAACACGGCGACTCCCTCTCAGACGACGGCCTTCGATGACGACCTCCGGGGACGCCTCGCGTGATCCATGCCTCACTTCAGGTGGAGCGCCTTCATGACCCTGAGCGCGCCCGCGAGGGTGTCGGCGTACTTCTCGTACGCCATGCCGAGGATCGGCTCGAAGCCCAGCCAGGACGCCTGGCTGGAGACGGTCTGCGCCTCGGTGTACCTCAGCAGCCCCTCGGCGCCGTGCCGGCGGCCGAGCCCCGAGGCCTTCATCCCGCCCATGGGCGCGTCGTAGGAGGCGTAGGCCGAGGCGTACCCCTCGTTGATGTTGACGGTGCCCGCCTTGATCCGGGAGGCCAGCGCGCGCCCGCGTGCCAGGTCGCGGGTCCAGATGGAGGCGTTGAGTCCGTAGGAGGTGTCGTTCGCCTTCTCGACCGCCTCGTCGTCGTCGCCGAAGCGGTAGATCGCGACCACGGGGCCGAAGGTCTCGGCGCGGCAGAGCTCCATGCTCTCGTCGACGCCGGTCAGGACGGTGGGCTCGTAGAACAGCGGGCCGAGGTCGGGGCGGGCCTTCCCACCGGCCAGCACCCTGGCGCCCTTCGCGACGGCGTCGTCCACCTGGGCGCCGACCGCCTCCAGCTGCCGCAGCGAGGAGAGCGAGCCCATCTGCACGCTCCAGTCGAGTCCCGCGCCGAGCCGCATGTTCCTGACCTGCCGGACGAACTTCTCCACGAAGGCGTCGTGCACCGAGTCGTGGACGTAGAGCCGCTCGATGGACAGGCAGAGCTGCCCCGCGTTGGTGAAGCAGGCGCGCAGCGCGCCCTGGGTCGCGGTGTCGAGGTCGGCGTCGTCGAGTACCAGCATCGGGTTCTTGCCGCCGAGCTCCAGCGAGCAGCCGATCAGTCGCCTGGCGGCCTCCTCGGCGATCTTCCGGCCGGCCCGGGTGGAGCCGGTGAACGCCAGGTAGTCGGCGCCGTCGATCAGCGGGTCGCTCACCTCGGCGGGTTCGCCGAGGACGACCTGCCAGATCTCGCGGGGCATGCCGAGGGAGACCAGCAGGTCGATGGTCCACAGCGTGGACAGCGCGGTCTGGGTGTCGGGCTTGTGGACCACCGCGTTCCCCGCGAGCAGCGCGGGGACGGCGTCGGTGACACCGAGCGAGAGCGGGTAGTTCCACGGCGAGATCAGGGCCACCGTTCCCCGGGGCCGGCGCGCCTCGACGGTCCTGGTGGCCACGGGCAGTATCCCGGCCCGCGATCTGGTCTCCAGCAGGCCGGGGGTCCGCCGCGCGTAGTAGAGGGAGCAGCCCGCGACGTCGAGCACCTCCTCGAAGGCGTGCCTGCGCGCCTTGCCGGTCTCCCACTGGACCACGTCGAGGATCTCCTCGCGCCGGTCGAGGATGGCGTTGTGCAGGCGGAGGAAGGGCTCGGCCCGCTCCCTCACGGGCAGCGCCGCCCACGCCCGCTGCGCCTCCCGCGCCGCGGCGTGCGCGGCGCGGACGTCGTCGGCTGTGGAAATGGGCAACTCGGCGAGCACCTCGCCGGTGAACGGCGCCGTGATCTCCTGCGTCTTGCCGGTGGAGGTCACGTGCGGTACGACACGTTCGATCATGCGGGGGTCGAGGGCCCGTGTCATTTCAGGGGGAACGGCCATGTTCGCAGGGTAATCGCGGGAGGCGGGCCGTGGCTACTCACGGGTAGCGAAGCGTTGAACCACCCCCCCTTCCGATCCGTCGTAGTGGCATGAGGACATCGATTCGTACAGCCGGCGCGGTCACCCTCGCCGCGGCCCTGCTCGCCACGGCGTGCAGTTCTACGGAGACGAAGAGCGGTGCCGGACCCGCGGCACCGGTCACGTTGGGGAACATCAGGCTGGTCTCCTACAGCGGCTGCGACGACATGCTGGCCGGGCTGCGCGCGGCGACGGCGAAGAACGTCGGCCCGTGGGGCCTCGGCGGCCCCCCGATCCTGTACGCGGAGGCGGAGGCGCGGTCGGACGCCGCCGCCGCCAAGGTCGGCGGCGCGGCGCCGCCCGAGCACTCCACCACGAACACGCACGAGGCCGGGGTCGACGAGCCCGACCTGGTGAAGACCGACGGCGACCGGGTGATCACCGTGAACCGCGGCGTGCTCAGGGTGGTGGACACCGCGACCAGGAAGGTCACCGGCACGCTCAAGCTGGTGGACGCCGAGCAGGCGTGGGCCCCGGCCGACCTGCTGGTCAGCGGGGACAGGGCGCTGGTGCTCTTCTCCGGCGGCGGGATCATCCCGTACGGCGCGGTGGCCAAGCGCGCGCCGAGCCCGGGGCCGCGCTACGTCCTCGTCGACCTGTCCGGGGAGCCGAAGGTGATCGGCTCGCTCACCCCGGACGGCTCCCACGTGGATGCCAGGATGGTCGGCTCGACGGTGCGGATCGTGGTCCGCAGCCAGCCGCGGATCGACTTCCCCGACCCCGGGTCCGACATCGTGGACAACGAGCGCACCCGGCGGAACATGGAGGTCGTCGCCAGGGCACCGATCGAGGCGTGGCTGCCGAAGTACGAACTGACGTCGGCGACCGGCGTCACCTCGGACCACACCGTCGACTGCGAGCGGGTCAGCCACCCCGCGGAGTACACCGGGACGTCGATGCTGACGGTGCACACCCTCGACCTGTCGCAGGCGCTCGCCGAGACGGCCCCGATCAGCGTGGCCGCCGACGGCGACACCGTCTACGGGACGGGCTCCAGCCTGTACGTGACCAGCAACCCGCACTGGTGGTGGCCCAGGCCGATCGAACCGGCGACCATCGAGGAGGCCCCGGCCGCCACTCCCACGGTCGCCGCGACCCCGGCCGCCGCCTCGGGCCTGGACCCCGCTCCGACCCTGCTCCCGGAACCGGCCCCGACCCCCACGCCGAGTGACACCCCGCCGCCGAGTGACACCGTCTCGCCGACGCCGACGGCGACACCGGAGGAGCCTCCGGAGGAGACCGAGGTCCACCGGTTCGACATCACCGTGGCCGGAGCCCCCCGCTACGTCGCCTCGGGCAAGGTGCCGGGCAGGCTGCTCAACCAGTACTCCCTGTCCGAGCACGAGGGGCACCTGCGGGTCGCCACCACCTCGACCGTCGGGCAGGACAGCTCCAGCGCCGTCTACGTGCTCAACGCCGGCACCCTGGCCGAGACCGGCAGGGTCGGCGATCTGGGGCTGGGCGAGCGGATCTACTCGGTCCGCTTCATCGGCCCGGTCGGCTACGTGGTGACGTTCAAGCAGGTGGACCCGCTCTACACGCTCGACCTGCGCGACCCGGCGGCGCCGAGGAAGACCGGCGAGCTGAAGATCACCGGCTACTCGGCCTACCTGCACCCGGCGGGTGACGGGCGGCTGATCGGCGTGGGCCAGGAGGCCAGCGAGAAGGGCCGCACGCTCGGCACCCAGGTCTCCCTGTTCGACGTCAGCGATCCGGCCGACCCGCGCCGCCTGTCGCAGATGTTCCAGAAGGACTCGGGTTCCGAGGCCGAGTGGGACCCGCACGCCTTCCTGTACTGGGCCAAGACCGGGACGGCGGTCCTCCCGCTGAACTCCTGGACGGGCACCGAGCAGACCAACGGGGTCGCCCTGGTCCTCAACATCGGTGATTCCGCGATCACCAGGACCGGCACGATCGTCCACCCCAAGCCCAAGCCGGTCAACGACACCCGCTTCGCCCCCTACGACCCGGGCATCCGCCGCTCGGTCGTGATCGGCGACAGCCTGTGGACGGTCTCCGACCTCGGCCTCAAGGTCAGCGACCTGAAGGAGCTGGCCGACCAGGCCTGGATTCCCTTCTCCTGACCTTTCGAAAGCACTCGCCCCGCGCCCCCGCCCCACCGGCGGGGGCGCGCTGAACGTCCCTATTACACCGACATGTCAGCCTTTACAAGATCTTGTCATGACACTTGAATAAGTGTTACCTCTTGCGCAACACACGTGATCCGCGTGTGGCATGGCCAACGACGGCCATCTCTCCGCAGGAGGATCGGTGTCGACCAGACCCTGGTTACGCATCACCGTCATCGCCGCCGCGACCGCGGCGCTCGCCCTTCCGCTGCCGGGAATCGCCCAGGGCGAACCCGGCGCCCAGCCCCCCAAGGCCCACGACTTCCAGGCCGAACAGGGCGCCAAGCCCGACCTGGACAACCGGCGCGGCAGCGTCGCGCCCCCGGCCTCGCTCTCCAGGTCGGCGGCGAGCGCCGCGACGATCCGGTGGAACGCCCTCGGCACCCCCGCCGTCGTCACCGGCTCCGCTCCCCTCGCCGAGGGCCTCGGCACCGACCCCGAACAGGCCGCGCGGGCCTATCTCAAAGCGAACGAGAACCTCTTCGGCCTCTCCGGCGAGGCGGTGGACGCGCTGGAGAAGATCGCCGTCAACCCGATAGGGGACGGGTACGCCGTACTGCTCAGGCAGAGGTTCGGCGACCTGCCCGCGGGCGTGGACGGGCAGGTCGCGGTCGGCGTGAAGGACGGCAAGGTCCTGCACGTCACCTCGACGCTCTCCCGCTCCTCCGAGGCCCCTCCCGCCGCCAGGCTCACCGAGCAGCAGGCGCTGGAGATCGCGGCCAGGGACGGCGGGATCGACCTGGCCACGGCCACCGTCAAGAAGGCCACCGCCACGGCGGTGCCCGCCCCCGACGGGACGCACAACGCGTTCCAGGTCGTCCTGATCGGCGGCGGCGAGGGTGAACCGGCCGCGTACACCACACACGTCGACGCGGTCAGCGGCGAGATCCTGACCCGCGAGAACCTGGTGGACCACCACAGCGCGCCCGACGACCCCACCTGGAAGGCGTTCCCCGCCAACCCGCCGGGCGACTACTCCTCCACCGACACCCGCAAGACCTGGTGCCCCGCCGCGGGCCCCGGCTGCGACCTGGTCGGGGCCGACCCGGCCACCGGCAAGGCCTGGGACCTGACCCACGCCACGGACACCTCGACGAGCACCAGCGTCGGCAACGCCGCCAAGACCGTGGAGAACCGCGCCAGCGGCGACGCGTTCTCGGTGGGCACCCGGAGCAACGTGGCCACGCCGAACCGCCAGTACGCCTATCCGTGGACCAACAGGTGGTACACCGCCAAGTGTGACCCGGCGGCGCTGGACGAGCCCGGCGAGGCCGACCTCGAAGCCGCCATGACCAACCTGCACGTCATGCACAACCGCATGCACGACTGGTCCTACCGGCTCGGGTTCACCGAGACCGCCTGGAACATGCAGAACGACAACGGCGGACGCGGCGGTCTCGGCGGCGACCCCGAGCAGGGCAACGCGCAGGCGGGCGCCCGGGTGCTCAGCGTGCGCGACAACGCCAACCAGATCACTGGTCCCGACGGGATCGCCCCCATCACCAACATGTACCTGTGGCAGCCGATCGCGGGCTCGTTCTACTCCCCCTGCGTGGACGGCGACTACGACATGTCGGTGATCGGGCACGAGTACACCCACGCGATCTCCGGCCGCATGATCGCCGGCCCGAACGCCGGGTGGAGCGGCGCCCAGGCCGGGGCCATGAACGAGAGCACCTCCGACCTGTTCGCGATGGAGTATCTCGCCGAGTACGGCTTCCGCCCCGCGGGCGACACCCCTTCCGTCACCGGCGGCTACGTCACCGGCGACAAGAAGGCGGGCATCCGCAACTACGACATGGCCACCTCACCGCTGAACTACAGCGACATCGCCTACGACCTCGTCGGCCAGCAGGTGCACGCCGACGGCGAGATCTGGTCGGCGACCCAGTACGACGTGCGCAAGGCGTTCCTGAAGAAGTACGGCGAGGGCACCCCGGCCAGGCAGAAGGCGTGTGCCGACGGCCAGACCCCGCTCGACCAGTGCCCGGGCAACCGCCGCTGGGCGCAGGTCTCCTTCGACGCGCTGCTGCTGATGGCCTCCGGCGCGGTCAGCTACGTCGACCACCGCGACGCGCTGCTCGCGGCCGACGCCATCCGGTTCGGCGGCGCCAACCAGGCGATCATGTGGCGGGCGTTCGCCGAGCACGGCCTCGGCCAGGGTGCGGCGAGCACCGGGCCGAACGACCCCGATCCGACGCCGAGCTTCGTCGACCCGACAGGGAAGAACGGGAAGCTCCAGCTCAAGCCGTTGGCTGAGGCCAAGGACGCGGCGCTTCGGCTGTACGTCGGCGACTACGAGGGCCGCGTCGTGCCGGTGGCCGACACCGACCCGGCGACCGAGCTCGGCGACACCGTCGAGATGACCCCGGGAGTCTACGACTTCGTGGTCGCGGGCAACGGGTTCGGGCACACCCGGGTGAAGTACGCGGTGCTGCCCGGCGTGAAGCTGCCGCTGCCGCTGACGGTGCCGAAGAACGTCGCCTCGGCGGCGCTTGGCGCCACGGCGACGGGTGACGGCGTCAACCACGGCAGGCTGATCGACGAGACCGAGGCGACGAACTGGGCCTCGCTCACCGGACCGGTCAACGGCAAGGCCGTCACCGTGGACCTGGCCGGGACCACCCCGGTGAAGGTCCGCCGGGTGCAGGTCAGCGCCATGCTCCGGCCCAACGTCAACGACCCGGCCGACCCCGGTGGCCAGAACCGCTTCAGCGCCCTGCGCGCCTTCGAGGTCCTGGCCTGCAACGCCACCAAGAAGGACTGTTCCTCGCCCGCGTCCTTCTCGGTCGTCTACACCAGCCCCGCCGACGCCTTCCAGACCCGCCTGCCGCGCCCCCGGGGCGCCGACCTGCTCATCAAGTCCTTCAAGATCCCGACGACCACCGCGACCCACCTGACCCTGCGGGCCGTCTCCACCCAGTGCACCGGCAACCCGCTCTACGCCGGTGAGCAGGACGCCGACCCCAACTCCGCCACCGACTGCGGCACCGCCAGCCCCGCCAGGGACCAGCTACGCGCCGCCGAGTTCCAGGCCTTCACCCGCTAGGCCCGTTTTCCGCACGTGCCGCGTCGCCGCAGGTCAGCAGCTACATCTGAGCCAGTGTCGCGGGTAATCACCCCAGGTCGACCGGGGTCACGTGCGGAATGCGGGGTTAGGTGGTCGAGTCCAACCGGGGGATGTGAACGATCATTCCCTCAGGAGTACGACCACCGTGGCGTTCCAGATCGAGTCGGCCCTTCAAGGTCTGATTGACCGACTCGATCTGACGCGGTGGTGTGAACGACTGCGGCCCGCTCGCGAAGGTTCGTCCTCACGGGCGGGCCGCGACGGATCACCCCTCGAAGAAGCCGGAGCGCCGACGGACAGGCCCGGGTCCTTGGGCTACATAGGTCGCAACGAGCCCAACGAACTCATGGTCTGTCCCCTGCTCACGAACCCGTGCGGGAAACCTGGGTGAGCAGGAGGGTCACGCCGGCCTCGTGGCCGCCCTTGCCGCCGCACTCGACGAAGACGGGACCGACGCCGTTGCCGATCTCAGTGGTGAGGGTCGCCTTCGCCGTGAATCCCTTCGGGTTGTCGTCGATGATGCGGATGTTCTTCAGGAGCGGCTTGATCTCCTTCTTCAGGATCGGCTTGGCCTCGCCCAGCTTGGAGGTGTCGAAGACCTCCTTAAGCTTCTCGCCTCCGCCGCAGTGACCGGTGATCGTCAGCTCCTCGCCTGGCTTGGCGGGGTTGGGGCTGATCTGGACGACCGCCCTGACACCCTTCGGCGGCTGCGGCGCCGCCTCGGCTACGACCTTGCCGGTCGCGCCGACCTTGTCGCTGGCGAACGCGCCGCCGGCGCCCAGTCCGAAAACCCCGACCGTCAGGCTCGCCCCGACGATCACGGCGATCATTTTCTTGTTCACGGTGGCTCCTTCGCCAAGTCTTCCCGGCCCGTATGGCCCTGGTGATCCCTTGTCGTTTCGGGATCTACTCGGTGAGTAGCCGACGGGGCCGCCGCGGGTTCTCATCCGGTTGGACTGTGACGCGGATCACGTTAGGAGGTCGTCCGGCGGTGACCGCAACGGCCGCGCCGTGCGGCCGACCGCGCCCCGTACGCCCCCGTACGGCTCGTACGACCGCATGGTTCATGGAGCCGTGGCACGGGTTTGGGGCGCGCTCCGGACGGTCACACCGGCTTAGATCGGCTGGACCGGCTGGACGTCCGGTCCGGACGGTCACACCGGCTTAGATCGGCTGGACCGGCTGGACGTCCGGTCCGGCCACCGGGACGATCTCCGGAGCGCCGAGGCGGATGGCGTCGGCCTCCTGGTCGGTGTCCTGCTCCTGGGAGAGGCGCTCCGACTCGACGCGCTTGGTGTAGTAGCCCACCTCGCGCTTGATCTGCTCGTCGTCCCAGCCCAGCGGCCCGGCGAGCAGCTGGGCGGCCTCCTCGACCACGGCCACGCCACGGTGGAAGGTCTCGATCGAGATGTGCGTGCGCCGGGTCAGCACGTCGTTCACATGCCTGGCCCCCTCGTGGGTGGCCGCATAGACCACCTCCGCCCGGAGGTAGTCGTCCGCTCCGGTCAGCGGTTTGGCCAGCGACGGGTCCCGCTCGATCAACTCCAGCACCTCGTCGATCATCGAGCCGTACCGCTGGAGCAGGTGCTCGATCCTGGCCACGTGCAGCCCGGAGGAGTGGGCCAGCCGCTGCCTGGAGTTCCACAGCGCCTGGTAGCCCTCGGCCCCGGCCAGCGGGACGCGGTCGGTGCAGGAGGGCGGGACCCGCTGGTCCAGACCGTGCGCCACCGCGTCCACCGCATCCTTCGCCATAACGCGATATGTCGTGTATTTCCCTCCGGCCACCATGACCAGCCCCGGGACCGGGTGCGCCACCACGTGCTCGCGGGAGAGCTTGGAGGTCTCCTCGGACTCCCCCGACAGCAGCGGGCGCAGCCCCGCGTAGACGCCCTCGACGTCCTCGTGGGTGAGCGGGACCGAGAGCACCTCGTTCACATGGTCGAGGATGTAGTCGATGTCCGACCGCGACGCCGCCGGGTGTGCCCGGTCCAGCTCCCACGCGGTGTCGGTGGTGCCGATGATCCAGTGACGACCCCAGGGGATGACGAACAGCACCGACTTCTCGGTGCGCAGGATGATCCCGGTGAGCGAGTGGATCCGGTCGCGCGGTACCACCAGGTGGATGCCCTTGGAGGCGCGCACGTGGATCTGCCCGCGCCCGCCGACCAACTCCTGGATGTCGTCGGTCCACACGCCGGTGGCGTTGACCACCTGGCGGGCCCGCACGTCCAGCTCACGGCCGCTCTCCAGATCACGCACCCGGACGCCGGTGACCCGCTCCCCCTCGCGGAGAAAGCCCACCACCTGCGCCCGCGAGGCGACGTTGGCCCCGTACGTGGACGCGGTCCGCAGCATGGTCATGACGTAGCGGGCGTCGTCGACCTGGGCGTCCCAGTACTGCACCGCGCCGGAGAACACCGACTTCCGCAGCGCGGGCGCGAGCCGCAACGCCCTGGTACGCGACAGGTGCCGATGGCCGGGCACGCCCCGGGTGAGGCCGGCGGAGAAGCCCATCGTGTCGTACAGCACCAGGCCCGCGCCGACATAGGGCCGCTCCCAGCCGGTGTGCTTGAGCGGGAACAGGAAGGGCACCGGCCGCACCAGGTGCGGGGCGATCCGTTGCAGCAGCAGGGCCCGCTCCTGGAGCGCCTCCCTGACCAGCTCGAAGTTGAGCTGTTCCAGGTAGCGCAACCCCCCGTGGATGAGCTTGGAGGATCTGGACGAGGTGCCCGAGGCGAAGTCGCGCGCCTCCAGCAGCCCGACCGACAACCCCCGGGTCGCCGCGTCCAGCGCGACCCCCGCTCCGACGACTCCGCCTCCGATCACCACCACGTCGAGTTCCTCGGCGCTCAGCTGCGCCAGTGCGGCGGACCGCTCGGCAGGACCGAGCCGTGCGGTGCCCATTCGCGCCGTCATTTGCAACCCCCTGGGGTGCGACTTGTCGCCTTACGCGGTATATCTACCCATCTACCCTAGGCACCATTACTGACCAGTAGGAAGCGGCGGACGAGATTCACGCTATATCCCCATTTACATTGGGAAAACGATCCTCAAAGATCGATTGAACCCCGAGGCGAGGCCGACGCTACCCACCTGGCGTGGACGGGGGAACCGAGAGGATGGCACCGCGCTGGTTCGGCGCCGCGCGCCGACGTGCCGACACCCGGGAGGACGACACCCGCGTGCTGGCCAGGGTGGCCGACGGCGACGCGGGCGCGCTGACCGAGCTGTACGAGCGGTACGCCAGGCCGCTGTTCGCCTTCATCTACCGGCTCGCCGGGGATCGGGGCACGGCCGAGGAGATCCTCCAGGACACGCTGCTGGCCGTGTGGCGCTCGGCGGGCACCTACCAGAGCCGCTCCAGCGTCAGCACCTGGCTGTTCGGGGTGGCGCGCAGGCAGGCACACAACCGGCTCCGCGGCGTCCCGCCTCCCCTGGCGGCCGAACCGTCCGACGGGGCCGATCCGCTGCCGGGCCCCGAGGAGCTGGCCGTGGGCGACGACCGGGTGCGGGCGGCGCTGGCCCGGCTGCCACTGGCCCAACGCGAGGTGGTAGTGCTCGCCTTCCTCGACGACCTGAGCCACCGGGAGATCGCCGAAGTGCTGGAAATCCCGGTCGGCACGGTGAAAAGCCGCCTGCACCACGCCCGAGCGACCCTGAGGGGGTGCCTCGATGAACAACCGTCCTGAGCCGGCAGAACCCCACAAGCGGCCCGAACCGCCAAAGATCCACGACCAACCCGAGACTCCGGGAGTCCATGGCCGACCCGAGTTCGCGGAAATCCACGACTGGCCCGAACTGCGGGAGATCCGCGACGGTATCCCGCCTCCGCCCGGCCCCGAGATCGTGCGCGCCGCCCTGATGAGGGCCGCCCTCGACGGCCTGGAGACTCCGGCCGCGCCGGAGCCCTCACGGCGGCCACCGCCATCGCGGAGGACCTCGTCACCACACGTGGCAGCGGCCGTACGGGGGCTGCACAGGGCGTGGGCCCTGCTGGCGATGGAGGCCCGGCTGCTGAATCCGGCGATCTGGCTGGCCTCCGCACTGATCATGGTGGTCAGCGTGATCTTCATCCTGGCCGAGAGCACTGGAACTGGAAATCGCGCGGAGTTCATGCTCGCCCTCGCCGCCCCGCTGATCGCCATGGCCGGTGTCGCCGGATCGTGCGGCCCCGAGCATGACGACGCCTTCGAACTGGTCGCCGTCACACCGACGTCATCGCGCGTCCTCATACTGGCCCGGATGACGCTGGTATTCGGCTACGACCTGCTCCTGGCGCTGCTCGCCTCGGCGGTGCTGGCACCGCTGAACGCCGCCCCCGTCGGGCTGGCGTCACTGATCATGGCGTGGCTGGGGCCCATGGCGGCGCTCGCGGGGCTCAGCCTGCTGTTGTCGGTGTGCTGGAACCCCGGCGGCGCGATGGGGAGCGGGCTGGCGGTGTGGGCCCTCTACGCGCTGACCGCCACCGACGTGCCCGTACCGGACGGCTTCCGGAACTTCTGGACGACCAGCCCTGCCACGGTCGGCCTGGCCCTGGCCCTGATGCTCGCCGCCGTGATCGCCGCGGGCATGGGTGAACCGATCCGGCGCGCCCGCGCAACTCACCGGTCATGAGATCACTCGACCTCTGGTCGCACGAGATAAAAAGGGCCGGTCCCGCGGCCCTGCTGGCCCCACCGGTCCTCGTCCTGCTCATCGTGCTTCTCGTCGCCTTCGGCACGCGGCTCGGGTCCCGGGAGGGGAACACCGTGCTGTTCCTGATGACAATCCTGGAAACGGGGGTCCCGCTCCTGGCCGGCATCGCCGCCGCCTCGCTGATCGGCCGGGACCGCGCGGTGGAGCTGCAGCTCACCCTGCCCAGGGGATACCGCTCGACCCTGCTGCGCCGCCTGGCCGTGATGGTCGGGTGGACGGCCCTCTGCGCCCTGATCGCCTCGGCGCTGCTGATCGTCACCGGCTGGTGGGACCTGCTGCCCGCCGCGTCCCACGGCCTGGCCGGGCAGCTCGCCTGGCTGTCCCCCATGCTCTGGCTGACGGCCCTGGGCCTGCTCGCCTCGGCCACGCTCCGCAGCGCCTCCGCCGCCACCGCGATCATCTCGTTCGTCTGGTTGTTCGAACACATGCTCGCATATCTCTTCCAGGAGAACCTGATGCTCCGGCTGCTCCACATGTTCGCCACCACGTACGGGACAGTGCCCGGCGACTGGCTGCTCAACCGGCTGACTCTGCTGGCGACCGCTTCGCTGCTCGCCGCCGCGGCCTGGCCGCTGCTCGGCGACGCCGAACGGATCCTCGGAGGTGAGGCCGCATGATCGCGACCTTCCGCTACGAGTTCCGCATGCAGATCCGCCGCCGCGTCCTGTGGATCGTCTACGGGCTGACCTACGCGGTGATCGTCATCACCCTCAACCCGGCGTATGTGGATCTGCAGCGGGGCGCCGACAGGGACGACCCGACGACGGCCATGATCGTGTCGGCCGACCTGCTCATGACCCTGCTGCCCATCGTCTACGGATGCCTGCTCGCCGATCGGCTCGTCCGTGACCGGCGGCTCGGCGTCGTCGGGGTCCTGGACGCGACCCCGACCGGTCACACCACCCGGTTGATCGGCAAGTATCTCGGCACATGCGCGGCCACCGCCGTACCGTTCGCGCTCGCCTATTTCGGCCGGGCCGTGGTCTACGCGATCGTCAAGGGCGAGCCCTCCGCATTGGGCTGGGCGGTGGTGGTCTTCGTGACGACCATCGTCCCCGCGCTGCTCTTCGTGGGGGCGCTCGGCCTGGCCGGTCCGCTACTGATGCCGCCGATGCTGTTCCAGGTGCTGTTCGTCGTCTACTGGTACTGGGGGAACCTCATCCCCCCCAGTATGATGCCCACCCTGGCCGACACCCTCCTCTCGCCCAACAGCCAGTACGTGGCCTACGGTCTCCTCGGCTACCGGCCGGCACCGCTACCACCGGGCGACCTCGCGGCCCCCGACTACTACACCTACGGCCCCGCTTTCGAAGCCTCGCTGAACTTCCTGCGGCCCGAGGCCGGCGCGGCCGTCGCCCTCCTGTGGATCAGCGTGATGCTCGTGCTCGCGGTCTTCGTCCTCTCCCTCGCCCGTCTCCACGCCACCCGGACGGAGTCCTGACATGCGCATCGAGATCTCCCGCCTGACCAAGACCTACCGAGGCGGCGTGCACGCCCTCGACGGGCTCGACCTCGACGTGCCGACCGGTATGTACGGTCTGCTCGGCTCCAACGGGGCGGGCAAGACCACGCTCATGCGCATCCTGGCCGGGCTGCTCAAGCCCACCTCGGGGACGGTCCGCATCGGCGGCCACGACATCGCCACCCCCGACGGACGCCTCGCCGTCCAGCGGACGCTCGGCTATCTCCCCCAGGACCTGGGCGTCTACCCCGACCTGACCGCGCGGCAGTTCCTGGACTACATCGCCCTGCTCAAGGGGATCGACTCCCGCCCCGCCCGGCGACGCCGGATCGGCGAACTGCTCGAAGTGGTCGCGCTCACCCAGGACGCCGACCGCAGGCTCAAGGGCTACTCCGGCGGCATGCTGCGCCGGGCCGGCATCGCCCAGGCACTGCTCGCCGACCCCCGCCTGCTCATCGTGGACGAACCGACCACCGGCCTGGACCCCGAGGAGCGAATCCGCTTCCGCACCCTGCTCTCCCAGCTCGCCGGCGACCGCACGGTCCTGCTCAGCACGCACATCGTCGAGGACGTGGCCCAGACCTGCCGCTACCTCGCGGTGCTCACCAAGGGACGCCTCGCCTTCACCGGGAACGTCGGCGAACTGGTCTCCCAGGCCAACCACCGGGTGTGGACCCTGACCACCCCCGGCCCCGCCCCCTCGCACGGCAGGGTCGTGGCCGCCGTCCCCGAGGGCACCGGAATGCGCTACCGCCTCATCGCCCCCACCGCACCCGACCCCTACGCCCGCCCGGCCGAACCGACCCTGGAGGACGGCTACCTCGCCCTCATGGAAATCAGCCGCTGACGCTCTGTTCCCCAGGTAGGTGGACAAGCGCGGCCGGTCCGGCCGTTCACGGGGGCGAACGGCCGGACCGCGGTCAACGGAGCTGGTCGCGCAGGCGCTGGTCTAGCGCTCGGTGACGAGGTCACGCACCTCCTGCCAGGCGGTCACGGGGCCACCTCAACGGCGGTACGGGCGACGATCCTGGCGGCCAGCACGTGTTTGCACGGCCCGCGCGAGCCGCGATGGTCCCACCACCACGGGCAGGTGCACGACCCCTCGGCCAGACCGACCTCGCGCACTCCGCCCTCGGTCCGCACCCGCGCCGAGTCACCGGCGATCTGTACGGCACCGGCCTCGACCAGCGCCCTCGCGGCGGTCAGCCGGGGGTTGAGGTGCTGCACGTGCTCCCTGTCATAGGGCAGCTCGCGGTGGAAGTGCGCGGCCTCGGCCAGGTCGTAGCCGACCCGGCCGGCCGTACCGAGCTGGGTGAGCGCGGCGCGGACCCGCGTGGTGGACAGACCGGCACGGTCGGCCAGCAGGCCGATCTCCACCTCGGGCTCGAAATTGAGCAGCATGCCCACCAGATCGGCGTCGGCCTCGGCCTCGTCGGTCGCGAGATCGGCCAGCACCGCGCCCTCTCCGGAGAAGCCGCGCCAGCGCTGCGGCGACAGGGCGAGCGTGTAGCGCATCCCCGGCAGTTCGAGCTCCCATGCGCTCGACGCGGCGTCGCCGGTCTCGGCCGGACCGTACACCCTGAGGCTCTTGGCGAAGCGGAGCAGGGGCAGCAGCGTCGCCAGGCGTCCCACGCCGGACAGGCACACCGCTCCCGCGCCGGGCCGGTCACCGACCCGCAGATCACGGCCCGCGGGAACGACCCAGAGATCGGCCGTCGCCCGCTTGGGCAGGGAGCGCAGGAACCGCACCGCGCTCATACCCGCCAGCTCGGCCCTCAGGTCCATACCCGCCGCGATCACCTGCACCTCGGCGAAGCCCCGCAGCCACCGCTCGGGCAGCGGCACCTTCTTCTCCACCACCGCGCCGTCGAGCGTCGTCACCGTCAGCTCGTCGGCGCCGACGCCGAGGTGGAGCGGGTCGCGCGCGCCCACCCTGGCCAGCGCCTCGCGGAGCGGCCCGTTGACGTCGACGTTGGTCGTCCCCCTGTCGAACACCTCGCCGTCCAGGGCACCGTCGAGCACGTCGAGCCGGGCGTAGACCCCGCCGCAGGCGGAGAACGACTCGAACCGGAGCCGGTCACCGCCGCACGTCACGACCGGGTCGCGGGTCCACCCCGGACGCGGCTGGTGGTAGCGGGTGAGGGCCACGTCGGCTATGCCCAGCAGGGCCGCGGCCGCGGGCGCCGCCTGCGTCACCATCCCGCTGAAGAACCTGGGCGCGAGAGCGGGGCCGCTGAGTGCTCTGCCACCGGACGTCGACAACCCCAGACGCCCGTCTACCAAACTGGAAGGCGCGGCGTAACTGTACGCCTGCGTCGCACTTGTCATGGGCCGGACACTAGACATCGTCTCCGACAAAAGCACTGTGGTGACGGATCAACCAAACAGCCGGACGTCCTTGCTCACCGAGAGCAGCAGGACCTGCCCCTTGAGTGAGCCCGCAGAGGATGGCTTTCCATCGAACTCCCAGCGGATTCGCAGGTCAACCTGACAACTGCTCCAGCTCGGACTCCCGCATTCGCCGGTGCAGTTCGTCGACGTTGGCGGCCTCCACCCTGATGGCATGAGGGGCGTTCCACTCCGCCATCGCGATGAATCGGCGGCTGCCCACCCCGTACATGACGGTCCAGGCGGGTTCCAGCTGGTCGAGCTGAGCGGCTGCCGCCCGCTGCGCGTCGTCCCACCGGCCGGGACGCCCCCTGACGATGGGCGCGCCGGCCCTGTGCCGTCCTGAAGTCGCCCTCATGTCGCGCCCCCTCGTCGTCCGCGTGGAGCGGTGAGATCGGGCGAGCGCCCCCGACCTGGGGCTGCGGCCGTTGTCGGTCGCGCGTGCCGTCCGAGCCTGGCCTGCGGAGCAGCGGGCGGGGAGACCTTCAACGGTCGCGTCGACACCGCGGCCGGCAACGAACCGCACAGGCCAAGACGCCGCCGCGCGGTCATCCGGGCGTGAACCTGCGCGGGTGTGGGCTGCTCCCACAGGTGGTCACGGCGGTGCGGCAGGCTGCGCGCCTCGTGAGCGTAGGGGGCGTGACCGCACCACCGGCAGCCGAGCGGCAACGGTGGGCGATCCTTGCTCCAACGCATCCGGATCACCCGGGGAGCTCTACTCTCTGTCATGGGTCAGGGTCTCTTCCTGATCAAGGGTCCGTCTGTACGTCTCCAGCGCCGGGCGGACCCGCTTCATTGGGCTGATCGTCAGCCATCTTCAGGTCGGCTCGAATTTCGACTGCCGACCGAAAAGGGCCGATGCTTCCGCCGTGTTGGCGAACACCCCTTCTCCCTTCATCGTGGAGATGGGATGCATTCCGAGTGGTTCAAGAAATATGTGATCGGAATCGTATAAAACCGTTATCACGTTCAAACAGCAGCCGGTCGGCCCCCGGCAGGACTCTCGTCGGGGAGTGAGAGCGGCGGAACACACCGATAGGGGGAAGGTCGCATTCAGCTTTCCTGCCGGGGGCGGCTCTATGTGGTTAACCAGTGGTTTTCGATTAACCGATGGTCGTGACCGGTGCAGCGGAGCCGGAGGAAAACTGATCGGCGGTGTCGGGATGCTCGGAGAGGGGGTCGGCGGGCAACTCACACCAGACGGTTCGCCCTCGGCCCCGGCCGTGGTCGCAGCTCCCCCAATTGCCCTGCGACAGCTCGTCAACGATCATCAGGCCGCGCCCGAACTCGGCCCTGGCGTTCTGGATCGCCGTACGGGGAGCCTCACGGCGTGGCGCGTCGAACATGGCCCCCTGGTCGGTGACCTCTATCCGGATGATCGAGCCGCACCGGAACAGGGCGAGCCGGATCGACTCATCGACCTGACCCCGATCGGCGTGCTTGAAGGCGTTGGTGGTCAGCTCGGAGACGACCAGTCGCACGGATTCATAAGCGTGATGGTCGACACCGAGCAGTTCACCCACCACGCCCCGAGCGCGGGAAACCGGTTCGGCCGTACGCGGCAGGAAGACTTCTCCGAGTTTCTTTGACTCCGATTGCATGATTGTGGCCTTTCGCCCCGGTGTCCGCACCGGCGTGGCGGCTCCCACTGAATATGTTGACCGGAAATCCGCCACCTGTTGACTTGTCCATCGACCATCCCAAACAATGACTACTGCCGGTAGTCGATTCACCACACAATCAACGCACGAACACCGCACGGCGCTGCACGCTCGCTGTGCATTCCCTGTGCGATGACGGGAGGAGCATGACCGAGAGAACCGCGGACCAAGAGCCTTTGATTGCACCTAGCCTGCAATTTGGGGCACTACTTCGTGAATACCGCACAGCCGCTGGAATGCGACAAAAAGACCTGGCCGCCATACTGGGATGGTCGGTTTCCCAGATCAGCATGATCGAGCGGGGCGAACGTGCCGCCAAGGAGGAGTTCGCGAGCAAGGTCGACGAGGTTCTCAACGCCGGTGGTGCGCTGCTGTCGGCCTGGCGGAAGGCGAACGAGCAGGCCACCCGCCTGCCGACCTGGTTCCGGCGCTGGGTGGAGATCGAACAGAGCGCCGACGCGCTGCGAACCTGGCAACCGCTGATCGTTCCCGGCCTGCTCCAGACAGCGGACTACGCGCGGGCGCTCCTCAGCGGCAAGCCGGGTGTCACCCACGACCGGGTGGAGACAAGCCTGGCCGCACGGATAGACAGGCAACACATCCTCGACCGGGAAGACCCGCCCATGCTATGGGTAGTTCTGGACGAAGGCGTCCTCACCCGCCCGGTCGGTAACAAGGCGGTGATGGCCGGACAGATGGATCATCTTCTCGCGATGGCGGAACGCCCGCGCGTGACCGTTCAGGTGCTCCCCCGCGACTCATGGAACACCACGGGGCTCATGGGAGCGTTCGCGATCGCGCGCGGCCGGAACATGCCCGAGATGGCCTACGCCGAGTCCTCCGTGTATGCCCAGGTGACCGGTGATCCCGACGAGGTGGCGGAGATCACCGCAAGATACGAGACGATCCACGGTGAGGCCCAGACGCAGCGAGCCTCATCCGACCTGATCAGGGAGACGAGGAAGCAATGGACGACGTAACCAGGGAACTCGGCACGGCCGCGTGGCGCAAGTCCTCGCTGTCCGGCGACAACGGCGGCGACTGCGTGGAAGTCGCGAAACTGCCCGACGGCCACCGAGGCATCCGCGACAGCAAGAACCCCTCCGGTCCGGCCCTGGCCCTCACCCCGACCCAGTGGACCACCTTCCTGCGCAGCGTGCGGAGCGGCGAGTTCGACTGACCCCCGTTTTTCAGAAGCCTCTGGAATCGACATCCAGGAGATTGAGCGGGCCGACCTGGAGAGGCATCGACTGAAGATGACTGGCCGGTCCCGAGAACGGTCCGGGACCGGCCAGGGCCTTGAAGATCAGCTCTCGGCGCACAGCTTGGTGATCTTATGGAGAGGCAGGGCTCGCTGGACCCGAATCAGATCGGCCCAAGAGGGCCAGAGCATGCGGCGACGCGACCGAGATGGCAGCATGGGACGTGGGAGGTGTCATGAGTGTTGACTTCACGGCCGTTTATACGCATTTGGTCAGACTGTGCGAGAAATACGGTATTGCCGAGTTGGCTGTTTTCGGATCGGTTGCTCGTGGCGAGGATCACGAGGGGAGCGACGTCGACCTCCTCTACGTCCTGAGGCCGGACAGTGACATCGGGATCGAGTTCTTCGGTTTCCAGGAGGAGCTGGAAGATCTACTCGGCCGCAAGGTCGACGTGGTCTCCAAGGAAGGCCTCCACTGGGTCATCCGGGACCAGGTCCTCGATGACGCCCAGGTGCTGTATGCAGCGTGAGGGCCTTTACCTGGTGGACATCGTGGAAGCCGCCAGGAAGATCGCCTCCTACCTCGAAGGTGTCTCACCCGAGGTGTGGGCCACTGACTCGATGCGCCGCGATGCGGTCATCTGGCAGCTCTCCATCATCGGTGAGGCCGTCGGAGGAATCTCGGACGAGACCCGAGCCTCCACCCCTGAGATCCCATGGAAGCTGATCAGAGGGCTGCGTAACAACGTGGTCCACCGATACTTCAGCGTCGACTGGAAGATCGTGCACAGCGCCGCCACGGTGAATGTTCCCGAACTGGAGCGGCAGGTACGAGATCTACTTCAGCGTGCCTACCCAGACCTCTTCAAGCGCCTGCAGCAAGAAGAGGCGCGCTGAGCCCTCAGCTGATTGAGATCTTTAGCCGGCTTCTCAGCGTATGGCGTTGGCGGTACCACCCTCACAAGGGTTCTCGGCCGATTCGCGGGGGGTGGGGATCACTGCCGCTCCCCGTCCGGGCGCCGAGGAGCATTCCGCGTCGGCTTGGCCAGAAACGAGGACCGGCCGAGGATGACGATGCCGGTCACCAACGCGATCAAGCCGGCCACCACCGCCGCGAGCGCCTCCGGAGTGACCCGCAGGCGCTCGGAGAAGATCGCCACGCCCAGCACGATCCCGGTGATCGGCTCGGCGGCCGTGGTGGCCGGCAACGAGATCCGGAGCGGGGCGGCGTCGAACGCGCTCTGGTTGAGCAGCAGCCCCACCACGGCGACGCAGGGCAGAAGGTACAGCTGCCAGGTACCGGCCGGGTTCAGCCCGTTGCTCAGCGTGAGCAGGGAGCTGCGCGTCAGCACGTCCTGCAGCCCGTACAGCACCCCGGCGGCCGCCGCCAGCAACATCGCCTTGACATGCAGGGAACGCCGCAGACCGAACAGGACCAGCCCACCCGCCACCACGATCACCGAAAGCACCGCCAGCCACCGCATGGAACCCGGTCCAGGCAGAGTCCCGCCATGGGGCCGACCGCCGTACAGGAACAGCGCCACTCCTCCGCCCACCAGCACCGCGCCCAGCTGTAGCATGCGTCCGAACGGCTCCTGGTAGATGACATGGGCCGCGGTCAGCGCGAACAGCAGGTTCATCGCCAGTAGCGGCACCACCTTCGCCACGTCCGCCTCCCGCAGCGCGAGGGCGCCGAGGATCTGGCCGCAGAGCATCAGCCCGATCCCGGCCAGCCACAACGGCGTGCGGATGAGGTGCAGCAACAGGCGCAGGCGCAGCATGTCCTCCAGGGGCTGGCGGTACGCCGCATGCTGCTGTGCGACGAAGCCGAGGCCGAGAAGGCACGCCGCACCCAGCGAGATCGCGATGACCACAAGCGGTGACCTGTTTCGATGTCCGGTCCGACAGAAGGGGCACCAAGCGGTGAGGGCGTTCCCCACACCCTGACCACCACTGCCCACTACGTGAGTGCTCCGGCCCGGCAGGCTGGTGCTGAGCGGGCCCTCGAACAAGCCTTTCCCCGAACTCCGGCCCCCTATCCGGCCTGCCGGACTTTCACTCAGGCCTGAAGCTCCGGTCACCGGAGCCCACCCGGTCTTCCGATTGTGTCTGATCTTCAGCGGAGACCCTCGGGGGCGACATCCAGAAGATCAGGCGCGGTGCAGGACCACGTAGCCTTCGCGGTCGTAGACGACCCGGTAGCCCTGGCTCCTCAGTTCGTCGATGTGCTGGCGTTGGCGGTCGAGTGAGGCCCAGGGGTAGGCGGCGCGGGCGGTGTCGGCGACGATCCAGGGGGCGGTAGGGGGTCTGTCCTCCCACAGCAGGACGGTGGTGCGGGCGGACAGGCGGGGGCCCACATGGTTGACGGCCGCGACGACCACGCCGGAGGGTACGGCCGCGACCGCCTGCTCGGCCGCGACCACGTCGGGCTGTTTCTCGTAGAAGGAGGGCCTGATGAGCTGGTCGAAGGGGAATCGCGGGACGAGGGTGAGCGCGACGGCGCAGACGGCGGCCGCCCAGAGCAGCGACGCGCCGCGCTCGCTCAGGCCGGGTTCGCGCTCTCGTGCCCAGCGGATCACCCGGGCGGCTCCGTCGACTCCCGCGCAGAACAGGACGGCCACCGTGATGGCGCTGTGGTGGAAGTCGGTCACCCACCACTGCGCTCGGTCCGAGAGCATGCGCTCCAGCAACTGGGGGAGGGCGAACAGCGTCAGCGGGGAGAACAGGCAGGCCAGCAGGGTCGGCCACAGCAGGAAGGCCAGCGTGTCGAGCTTGACCTGCGGGCTGAAGAGGCTGCCGAGGACGCCCAGCGGGTCGCTGAGGACGTGCACGACCACCGCGGACATGTTGCCACCGAGGTGGCCGTACGCCCAGTACATGGTGGAGTCGCCGCCCACGGACGGGATGAGGATGGCGAGGACGAGACCGGTGTACGCCAGACCGACCCCCATGTACATGACCCCGTACACGACCCCGTGCCGGCGTCGCATCTGGAGCAGTACGTACCCGCCGAACCCGACGAGCATCAGCCCCATGTCCTCCTTGACCAGTAGCAGTGCCGCCGCCGCCAGCGCGGTGTGGCCGTGCCTGCCGGCGCTGAAGCGTTCGATCATGAGGGCGGTGAGCAGCGGGGCGAACGCGGCCTCGTGGAAGTCGAA
Source organism: Streptosporangium sp. NPDC001681 (assembly GCF_040298085.1). Classification (NCBI taxonomy): domain Bacteria; kingdom Bacillati; phylum Actinomycetota; class Actinomycetes; order Streptosporangiales; family Streptosporangiaceae; genus Streptosporangium; species Streptosporangium sp. NPDC001681. The sequence goes on from NZ_JBEOZN010000012.1 coordinate 27,888, forward strand.
GTTCACCGCCCTCGCGATCGGCCAGGACAGCGCGTAGGCGATGGCGACCAGGTAGGCGGGGCCGATGCCGAGCGTCCGCCGGGTGAACAGCCACAGCGGCGGTATGGCCAGCGCGAACAGCACCGCCTGGGCCACGATCAGCGTCTCGGGGCCGTCGTGCAGCCAGTACAGCGGGGCCAGCACCGCCAGGATCGGTGAGAAGTGCTCGCCCAGCTGCACGAAGTCCATGCCCAGACCGAGGTTGACGCCGCGTACCGGGCTGGTCGGGGCACCGAAGGAGGCGAAACCCCGCACCGCCTGGTCGAACAGCGTCAGGTCCATGCTGGTCGCCCGGAACAGGTCGTACCTGACCAGCCCCAGCAGGCAGTAGACCCCGGTGGCCGAGACGACCATGGCGGTCAGGGCGATCACGTGCCGCCTCCGTGCCGCCAGCCGGAGCGCCGTGGGGATCGCCCTGGGGATCGCCGACCGGAGGCTCGCCCGCTCGGCCGTGTCTGGCTGCAAGCCCACCTGTCTCGTCTCCAGCGCGCCGGGTACCAAAGTGATCAAAAACTAGCATCCCGGACATTAGCTGGACACTGCCACATCTTGCTTTCGCAAAATGCCCTATCTACCCCCATTGCTCTCCCGGCTCACCGGCGATGGACGCCAGGGGGTAACCCCGGGGCCCGAGGCATCGACCCCAGCCGCCGCTACTGACTCTCCCGGACCTGGCCGCGATCCGTGCAGAGCTCATATGCGGGGGATCTGGCCATGTTCGTAGGCCCAGATGACCGCCTGGACGCGGTCGCGGAGCTGGAGCTTGGCCAGGATGCGACCGACGTGGGTCTTGACCGTGCCCTCCGAGAGGAAGAGGCGCCCGGCGATCTCGGCGTTCGTCTCGCCCTGCGCGATGTGCTGGAGGACCTCCCGCTCGCGGTCCGTGAGGGGGATGGGCAGATCGGCCGGCAGCGGCAGGGTGGGGGCGACGTGGTCGAGCAGCCGCCGGGTGGTGGAGGGGGCGATGACCGCGTCACCCTCGTGCACGGTCCGGACGGCGGCCACGATCTCCTCGGCGGGCGCGTCCTTGAGCAGGAACCCCGAGGCGCCCGCACGGAGCGCGGCGAAGGCGTATTCGTCCAGGTCGAACGTAGTGAGCACGATGACCTTGGGCCCGGCCCCGGCCAGGAGCCTGCGGGTGGCCTCCACACCGTCGAGGAGCGGCATCCGCACGTCCATGAGCACCACGTCGGCGATGACCTTCCCGAGCCTGGCCAGGGCCTCGAGGCCGTCGCGCGCCTCCCCCACGACAGTCATGTCGTCCTGAGCCTGGATGACCATGATCGTGCCGGTACGCACGAGGTCCTGATCGTCCACCACGAACACCCGGATCGTCACACTGCGCCCTTCTGGTATGGCAAGCGGGCAGTCACCACGAAGCCCCGCTCCCCTGCGGCTCCGGCGGAGAGCGTGCCACCGACTGCCGACAGTCTCTCGCGCATCCCAGCCAGCCCGTTGCCCGGCGCCGTGCCCGCGGTCGGCGTGGGAGCCCGGCCGTCGTCCGCCACGGTCACTTCCAGGTTCACCGGCGTCCACGACAATCTGACCGACGAGCTCGCTCCGCCGCCCGCGTGCTTGAGCGTGTTGGTCAACGCCTCCTGGACCACCCGGTAGAGCGCCAGCTCCGCCCCCGGCCCGATCGGCCGCGCCGTACCGGAGGTGGTCATGGTCACCGCGAGCCCGGCCGCGCGAGTCCGATCCAGCAGCTCCGGGAGTTCGGCCAGCCCCGGTTGCGGCCGCAGATCGCCGGTCTCGGAGCCGACGGCGGTGTCCGAGCGGAGCACGCCGACCAAGCCGCGCATCTCGGTGAGCGCTTGGCGTCCGGTCTCCTCCACCGTGGCCAGCACCTCGGTGGCGCGGTCGGGGACCAGTCGCCCACCTCTGGCCTGGGCGACGATGACGGCCAGGGCGTGGGCCACCACGTCGTGCATCTCGCGGGCGATCCTGGCCCGTTCCGCCAGGGTGGCCTGAGCGGCTGACACGCTGGCCTGTTCCTTTAGGAGGTTGACGTAGGCGAGCTGAGTCCTGCGGTACAGGCCAAGCCCCCAGGCCGCCACCACAATGGCCACCAGAAGACCCAGCAGCATCCACGGATTCGGTCCCAGATGGGCGGCCGCGACGCTGGAGTCCGTGGCGAACCTGGCCGCCGCCAGTCCCGCCCCCGCCAGTCCCGCGACCACGGGTAGGTACGACCTGCCGTACGCGGTGCAGGAGTAGAGGGCGAGCGGGAAGAGCACGACGGTCGGCAAGACGATGAAGAGCCCGGTCACGACTGCTTGTACGGCCAGCGCCACGGCGATCACGAGGAATGCGCGCAGGTCCCGGCGGAAGGCGAACGCCACGTGCGCCAGCAGGCAGGCCGCCACCAGGATCGCCGCCCGCTCCCCCGGCACCGACAGCACCGCCACCACGACCGAGAGCAGGAACAGTGGTACCCCGACCACGAACGCGGCCACGGCGTCGAACGCCCGCGGCCCCGCCACCCACCGCATCACCGCGCGAGCACCCTGGCGGTCTGCCGCTGGTAGGCCAGGGTGGCCCCGGCCACCGCGAGCCCGAACAGCAGCCAGCTCCCGTACACGCAGGAGACCATGACGACCGCTGAGGCGTCACCGAGCGGCACCGGCCCGTCGGTCACGCCCATGAGCTGCGAGAGGGTGCCGAACACGGACATGCTCCCCATGGTGCTCAACATAGCGGCCCCCGTCCAACCGCCGAACAGCACCAGCCCGCGCGACAGCCGCCTCCCCCACGCCTGAACGAGGGCCAACGATCCGACCGCCCCGATGGCCAGCATGATCAACTCGCCGTACGGAAATCCCTCGGAGTAGTCGGCGGGGCGCAGGAACGACCCGCCCAGCGACCAGTACAGCTTGACCGTCGGATAGATGAACCCGAGCGCGAAGGCCGTGTAACCGAGCCACGGCCCGCTCGGCAGCCGGGTGCGCCGCAGCACCAGCGCCCCGACGAGCCCGGTGGCAGCGAGACTGAGTGCCCGTCCCGCCATCCCAGGCCCGTCCACCCGAGCGAACTCCCCCGCCGGTATCCCGGTCACCACGAAGAACGCGCGGAAGCAGTCGAGCACCAGCCCACCCGCCGACCAGAGCAATAGCACCGACGAGAGCCAGCCCACGGCGACCGGCCGTTCGAAGACGGCGAAGCCCGCACCGGCCAGGGCGGCGGCGGCCGTCACCCAATGCGGCGCGAACCCGGTGGTGTAGGACAGCGAGGGCAGCGCCCCGGTGGCCAATGCGGCGATGAACGTGAGCACGGACGCGGTCAACGCCGCAATTTGGACTCTGGATAGTCGCATGCCTCCAACGATTCCGCCCGGGAACGGCCTGCCGCGTCTGCACGGAGTCCACCAAGGAGGTGACCTGCGAGGTATTGACAGACCTGGGTTACAGCTCCAGAACCCCCTGGGTTCCGTCGACCGTGACGACCTGGCCGTCGCGCAGCCGTACGGTCGCCGTCCACCCCCCAGCCCGAGACGTCACCTCACACGTCAGGGGCGCTCGTTTCGAGCAGACGGCCCTCGGACAGGCGTAGCCAGCGGTTCACGCCGATCTCGGCGAGGAACCGCTCGTCATGGCTGACCACCACGAAGGCGCCCTCGTACGAGCGCAGGGCGCCTTCCAGCTGGGCGACGCTGACCAGGTCGAGGTTGTTGGTCGGCTCGTCCAGCAGCAGCAGCCGGGGCGCCGGTTCGGCGCACAGGACGCAGGCCAGGGTGGCGCGCAGCCGCTCGCCACCGGAGAGCACCCCGACCGGAAGGTGAACGCGGGAGCCCCGGAACAGGAAGCGGGCGAGCAGGTTCATCCGCTCCGCCTCCGGCAGTCCCGGCGCGAACGCGGCCAGGTTCTCCGCCACGGTGCGGTCCAGATCCAGCAGGTCCAGCCGCTGGGACAGGTAGGCGACCCGGCCGTCGGCCCGCTTGGTCCCGCCGCCCTCCGACTCCAGCTCGCCGCTGATCACCCGCAGCAGGGTGGACTTGCCGGCGCCGTTGGGGCCGGTCAACGCGATCCGCTCGGGTCCCCGGATCGTCAGGTCGGCCCCCTGCCCGGCGAAAAGGGCCCGCTCACCGTGACGGACCTGCATCCGCTCGCCGAGGAAGACCATACGGCCGGCCGGGACGTTGGTCCCGGGCAGCTCCAGCGAGATCCTCTGCTCGTCGCGCAGGGCGCGGCCCGCCTCGTCGAGCCGGGCCCTGGCCCCGCTGACCCGCGCGGCGTGCGTCTCGTCCGCCTTCCCCGCCGACTCCTGGGCGTTCCGCTTCATCCTGCCGGAGACGATCTTCGGCAGACCGGCGTCCTTGAGGGTGCGGGCGGCGTTGCCGGCCCGGCGCGCGGCCCGCTCGCGGGCCTGCTGCATCTCCCGCTTCTCCCGTTTGACCTCCTGCTCGGCATTGCGGACGTTCTTCTCGGCGACCTCCCGTGCGGCGCGCACGGCCTCCTCGTAGAAGGTGAAGTTCCCGCCGTAGGAGCGGATCTCACCCCGGTCGAGCTCGGCGATGCGGTCCATCCGGTCGAGCAGTGCCCGGTCGTGGCTGACCAGCAGCAGGCAGCCGTTCCAGTCGGCGAGCACGTCGTAGAGCCTTCTGCGCGCGTCGAGGTCGAGGTTGTTGGTCGGCTCGTCCAGCAGCAGCACGTCGGGCCGCTTCAGCAGCTGTGCCGCCAGGCCGAGGGAGACGACCTGGCCACCGCTGAGGGTGTGCAGGCGCCGGGTGAGGGAGACGTCCCCGAGGCCGAGCCGGTCCAGCTGGGCGCGGGTGCGCTCCTCGATGTCCCAGTCGTCGCCGACGGTGGTGAAGTGCTCCTCGCTCGCGTCCCCGGACTCGATGGCGTCCAGCGCGCTGATCACCGGGGCGATCCCCAGGACCTCGGCCACGGTCAGGTCGCCGACCAGGGGCAGCGTCTGGGGCAGGTAGCCCGGCATCCCCCGTACCGTGACCGAGCCCGCGGCCGGGCGAAGTTCACCGGCGATCAGCCTGAGCAGCGTGCTCTTGCCGGCGCCGTTGGGCGCCACCAGGCCGGTGTGCCCGGCGGGGACGGTGAACGAGAGGTCCTCGAACACCGGGGTGTCGTCGGGCCAGGAAAAGGACAGGTTGGAAACCACGATCAGGGCGTCGGACATCGAATCGCTTCCGCGTTCGGCCGGCACGGTGAGGACCGCCCGGCGAAATGGTCAGGACACGAAGACATCACCGATCGGCGGCCCCGCGATGGGCGCGTCACCGATGGCGATGGGATCCGGTATCACCCGGAGATGTCTTCTTCGCCTGCCATGTCATGCTCCGTTCCGCCGTTACTGACCGACTACCTTATCAGCGGAGAGCCTTTCTCTCATCGTCGATAAATCAGGGGCCCGGCGAACCGACGGCACCCCACGGTCGCGTCGGGGGCGGCTTCTGCCGGGGACCCGAGAGGATGGGGACCATGAGCATCACACTCGCTGACGCACGCATCGTGACCCCCGAAGGTGTCCACGGGGGCTGGCTCACCATTGAGGACGGCCGCATCACGCATGTGGGCCAGGGCTCCGCGCCGGGGCCAGGACTCGGGCTGGGCGGCCGGTATGTCGTGCCGGGTTTCGTGGACATCCACAACCACGGCGGGGCGGGCGGTTCCTTTCCCACCGGCGACCCGGAGCAGGCGAGCCGGGCCATCGAGCTGCACGCCCGGCACGGCACCACCACGCTGATGGCCAGCCTGGTCACCGCCTCCCTTGACGACCTGGCCGGGGCCGCCGCCGCCCTCGCCGACCTGTGCGAGGACGGCCTGCTGGCCGGGATCCATTTCGAGGGCCCCTACATCTCCGCGGCCCGGTGCGGCGCGCACAACCCGGCGCTGCTCCGCGACCCCTCGCCCCAGGAGCTCGCCGGACTGATCAAGGCCGGGCGCGGCCACGTGCGAATGGTCACCATCGCCGCCGAACTGCCCGGCGCGCTGGACACCGTGCGGGAGGCGACGGCGAGCGGCGTGATCGCCGCCCTCGGCCACAGCGACGCCACCTACACCCAGACGATCGCCGGGATAGCGGCGGGCGGCAGCGTCGCGACCCATCTCTACAACGCGATGCCGCCGCTGCACCACCGCGACCCGGGGCCGATCGCCGCACTGCTCCAGGACGAGCGCGTCACGGTCGAGCTGATCAACGACGGCGTGCACCTGCACCCGGCCATGACCCGCCTGGCCTTCGAGGTCGCCGGTCCCGGCAGGACCGCGCTGATCACCGACGCGATGGCGGCGGCCGGGATGGGCGACGGCGTCTACGGGCTCGGCCCGATGAAGGTGGACGTGGTGGACGGGGTGGCCCGGCTGGCCGAGGGCGGCGCCATCGCCGGCAGCACCCTGACCATGGACGTCGCGTTCCGGCGGGCCGTGCGCGAGGTGGGCCTGTCGCTGGCCGAGGCGTCCGAGATCGCCTCCCTGACCCCCGCCAGGGTGCTCGGCCTCGCCGACCGCCTGGGGTCCGTCTCGGTCGGCAAGCAGGCCGACCTGGTGGTGCTCACCGAGGAGCTGGAGGTCTCCGGCGTGATGCGCAGGGGCACCTGGATCGTCGAGCCCCGCTGAATCCCCCCACCGCCCGGATCCATCCGGCCGGAAGGCCGGACCCGCCGCGTGGGCCGGATCTGCCCGGCAGGCCGGGTGCGGTCCCGCAGCCGAGGCTCGGCGACCGGTGACAGCTGAGAAACGACGAACGCCCGGCCACCGGGCCGGGCGTTCGCGCGAGATCTCAGCCGGCCTGCGGGGCGACGACCACCTCGACCCGCTGGAACTCCTTGAGGTCGGAGTATCCGGCGGTGGCCATCGTGCGCTTGAGCGCGCCCATCAGGTTCATCGAACCGTCGGCCACCGAGGAGGGGCCGTGCAGGATCTGCTCCAGCGTGCCGATCGTGCCGAACTCGACCCGCTTGCCCCTGGGCAGCTCGGGGTGCTGCGCCTCCGACCCCCAGTGGAAGCCCTGGCCGGGGGCCTCGACGGCCCTCGCCAGCGGCGAGCCGACCATGACCGCGTCCGCGCCCACCGCGATCGCCTTGGCGATGTCGCCGGAGGTGCCCATGCCGCCGTCGGCGATGACGTGGACGTAACGGCCGCCGGACTCGTCCATGTAGTCGCGGCGGGCGGCGGCCACGTCGGAGATCGCGGTGGCCATCGGCACCGCCACGCCCAGCACCGTGCGGGTGGTGTGCGAGGCGCCGCCGCCGAAGCCGACGAGCACCCCGGCCGCGCCGGTCCGCATCAGGTGCAGCGCCGCGGTGTAGGTGGCGCACCCCCCGACGACCACGGGGACGTCGAGCTCGTAGATGAACTGCTTGAGGTTGAGCGGCTCGGCCCTGCCGGAGACGTGCTCGGCGGAGACCGTGGTGCCGCGGATCACGAAGATGTCCACGCCCGCGTCGATGACCGCCTTGTGGTACTGGACCGTGCGCTGCGGGGAGAGCCGGACCGCCGTGGCCACCCCGGCCGCGCGGATCTCCTCGATGCGGCGGCCGATCAGCTCTTCCTTGATCGGCGCGTTGTAGATCTCCTGCAGCCGCCTGGTGGCGGGCTCTCCCTTGAGCTCGGCCACCTCCTGCAGCAGCGGCATCGGGTCCTCGTACCGGGTCCACAGCCCTTCGAGGTCGAGCACGGCGAGACCGCCGAGCCTGCCGACCTCGATGGCGGTCTTCGGCGAGACCACGCTGTCCATCGGGCTCACCACGACGGGCAGCTCGAAGCGGTAGGCGTCGATCTGCCAGGCGATCGAGACCTCCTCCGGGTCGCGGGTACGACGGGACGGAACGATGCCGATATCGTCGAGCGCGTAGGCACGACGGCCGTTCTTGCCGCGGCCGATCTCCACCTGAGTCATATGTCTGTCTTTTCCGTTCCGTGGCGTGCATGGCGCACGCCACGTTTTCACGCGTGCGCGGTACGCGCCGCTCTAGCGACCGTGGTAGTTGGGAGCCTCGACCGTCATCTGGATGTCGTGCGGGTGGCTCTCCTTGAGGCCCGCCGACGTGATCGGCATCAGCTCGCACCGTACGTGCATCTCGGGGATCGTGCGGCATCCGGAGTACCACATGCCCTGACGCAGGCCACCGACGAGCTGGTGGGCCACCGCGGCGACCGGGCCGCGGTAGGGGACCTGCCCCTCGATGCCCTCGGGGATGAACTTGTCCTCGGTGCCGACATCGGCCTGGGCGTAGCGGTCCTTGCTGAACGAGGCGCCGCCGCGCTCCCGGTTGCGAACCGCGCCGAGCGAGCCCATCCCCCGGTACGACTTGAACTGCTTGCCGTTGATGAAGATCAATTCACCCGGGGACTCCTCGCAGCCCGCCAGGAGCGATCCGAGCATGACCGAGTCGGCCCCGGCCGCGATGGCCTTGACGATGTCACCCGAATATTGCAGGCCGCCGTCGCCGATCACCGGAACCCCGGCCGGGCCCGCGGCGAGGGACGCCTCGTGGATGGCCGTCACCTGCGGGGCACCGACGCCGGCGACCACCCGGGTGGTGCAGATGGAGCCGGGCCCGACACCGACCTTGACCGCGTCGACCCCCGCGTCGACCAGCATCTGGGCGCCCGCGCGAGTGGCGATGTTGCCGCCGATCACGTCGACCTTGCTGTTGGCCTTGATCTTGGCGATCATGTCGGCGAGGCCCTTGGAGTGGCCGTGCGCGACGTCCACCACGATCACGTCGACCCCGGCCTCGATCAGCGCGCTCGCCCGCTTATCCGCGTCACCGCCGACGCCGACGGCCGCCCCCACGACGAGCCGGCCGTTGGCGTCCTTGGTCGAGAGCGGGTACTTCTCGCTCTTGGTGAAGTCCTTGACGGTGATGAGCCCGCGCAGCCGCCCCCCGGCGTCGACCAGCGGGAGCTTCTCGATCTTGTTCTTCCTGAGCAGGTCGAACGCGTCGTCGGTGGAGACCCCGACCGGTGCGGTGACCAGCGGCATCGGGGTCATGACCTCGCGCACCGGACGGCTGTGGTCGCTCTCGAAGCGCATGTCACGGTTGGTGACGATGCCGACGAGCACGCCGCTCGCGTCGGTCACCGGCACCCCGGAGATCCGGTAGGTGGCGCAGAGGCGCTCGACGTCGGCGAGCGTCTCGTCGGGAGAGCAGGTGACCGGGTTGGTGACCATCCCGGCCTCGGAGCGCTTGACGAGGTCGGCCTGCTGGGCCTGGTCCTCGATCGACAGGTTGCGGTGCAGGATGCCGATGCCCCCCTGGCGCGCCATCGCCACCGCCATGCGGGCCTCGGTCACCGTGTCCATCGCCGCGGAGATCAGCGGGATCCGCAGGGTGATGCCCCGCGACAGCCGCGTGGTGGTCTCGGCCTCCCCGGGTTGCAGGTCCGAATACGCGGGCACCAGCAGCACGTCGTCGAACGTGAGCCCCCGATCGGTGAACTTGGCCATCTGCAACCCTCCTGCCGCGGCGCTCTCATGAAGGGGAAAGGCGCCGACCCCCGGGTCACAGTTTAGAGTCTGACGCCAAACCTGGTGGACCCGGGGGAAAAGCCGGAGGCCCGGATCTCCCACCGGAGTCGCATACTGGTAAGTAGCCGGGTTTCCGGTACGGGCCGGAGATCTTCAGGTTCCCGCTTCCAGGACCTCCCGGCCACCGCGGTCGCCTGCCCCGTACCGCCCCGGACCGTCATACTCGTGCCGGTTCGGGGTCTGTTTATCACATCCAGGCCATAAGGTGGGATCGTGCTCGACGATGTCCCTCGCGACCCGTTCGCGGATGACCCCGACGACCCGGCGGCGGCGCTGGGCGATCCCGACGATCCCGAGCCGTTGACCACGGACGAGCGCGACGAGGCCATGACCGACCTCGCCGACGTGGAGGTTTTCCGCTCACTGCTGGAGCCCCAGGGCGTGCTCGGCCTGGTGCTCGACTGCCCCGAATGCGGGGAGCAGCACTACTTCGACTGGGAGTTGCTGCGCGGCAACCTGCGCCAGATGATCGAAAACGGCCAGCCCCAGGTGCACGAGCCCGCCTACCAGCCCAACCCCACCGACTATGTGAGCTGGGAGTACGCCCGAGGCTACGTGGACGGTGTGATCGACACCGAGGAACACCACTGATCCACGTCGCCGGTTACCCCGGTCCGCCCACCGTGAGCCGTGAACACGCCCGGGATCAGCCGGACTGCGTGATCGACGCCGAGGAACACCGCTGATCCACGTCGTCGATCAAGGCGGCCAGCAGGGCGACCGCGGCGTCCGACGTGGAGACGGGCGTCCTGCGCGAGAGCGCCTCCACCAGGGCGTCGGTCTCGGCCACGGCCGGATCCTCGTCCGGCCCGTATCTTCGAGCCGGACGTCGCGGGTGAACCGTTGTCATGATCGTTCTCGCTCCGGGTCGTCGCGAGCCCCGTCCCGCGGTTCGGGCTTTCGCTCGCGGCCCCTGCTCGACAGCTCGGCGGTCAAGCTATCGACTCCAGCTCCGCCATCGCTCGTAGCCGGGCCAGCGCCCTGTGCTGGGCGACCCGGACCGCACCTGGTGACATGCCGAGTACATTACCGGTCTCCTCGGCGGAAAGGCCCGACACCACTCGGAGCATGAGAAGCTCGCGCTGGTTGTCCGGCAGCCTCGACAGCAGCCGGCGTGCGTGTTCGGCCTCGATGTAGCGCACCACGGTCTCCTCGGGCCCCGGCCCCTCGTCGGGCCCGTCAGGAAGGTCCTGGGTGGGCACGGCGGACCGTACGGAGCTGCGCAGCGCGTCGGCCACCTTGTGCGACGCGATGCCGAAGACGAAGGACGCGAACGGGCGCCCCATGTCACGGTAACGGGGCAGCGCGGACAGCACCGCGATACATACTTCCTGGGCCACGTCGTCCGCGATGTGATACTGACCGGAAACCCGGCCCAGACGACCACGGCAATAACGGACGACCATCGGCCGCAGTTGCGCGATCAGAGATTCGATCGCGGTGCGATCCCCCTGAACGGCGAGGCTTGTCAGATCCTTGAGATCGTCCCTATGGACGCCCCCTTCGGACCTCGTCGCAAGCCTCACCCCATTTTTGGCGTCGGCGACGCATCCCTCGGTCACGTTAGGCATGATGCCCGCCCTGATAGTGCCTGTCGTCATGGCAAACGGCTACGGATTGGTCACATTGAGGCGGCGATAACGGTGCGTAATCACGCACTGACCACGGCGACTACGCTATGTGCAAATATTTCATTCGATTGCCAAATACATCGACTATTCGGAGGAACCGCGTTTGCCCTTACGAGTGACGCGCCATGACGCGGTGCGGGCGCATTTGGTTTACCGCAAAACGCGAACGGCCCGCGCCTCCGGGGAGACGCGAGCCGTTCGGAACCGGTGAGATCAGTGACCGTGGCCGTGGCCGTGGCCCTGACCGGCGGCGGCCGGAGCCTCCTCCTCGGGCTTGTCCACCACGAGCGCCTCGGTCGTCAGCAGCATGCCGGCGATGGAGGCCGCGTTCTGGACGGCCGAGCGGGTGACCTTGACCGGGTCGATGACACCCTGGGCGATCAGGTCGCCGTACTCGCCGCTGGCGGCGTTGAGGCCGTGGCCGACGGGCAGGTCGGAGACCTTGGAGGTCACCACGTAGCCTTCGAGGCCGGCGTTCTCCGCGATCCAGCGGGCCGGCTCGACGAGCGCCTTGCGGACGATGGCGACACCGGTCGCCTCGTCGCCGGTCAGGCCCAGGTCGTCGAGGACCTTGGAGACGTGCACGAGCGCGGAGCCACCGCCGGAGACGATGCCCTCCTCGATCGCCGCGCGGGTCGCCGAGATGGCGTCCTCCAGGCGGTGCTTCTTCTCCTTCAGCTCCACCTCGGTGGCCGCGCCGACCTTCAGCACGCAGACGCCGCCGGAGAGCTTGGCGAGACGCTCCTGGAGCTTCTCACGGTCCCAGTCGGAGTCGGACTGCTCGATGGCGAGCTTGATCTCCTTGACCCGGTCGGCGATCGCCGAGGCCTCGCCGGCACCGTCGACGACGGTGGTGGAGTCCTTGGTGATGACGACGCGCCGGGCGGTGCCCAGCACCTCCAGGCCGACGTGCTCCAGCTTGAGGCCGATCTCCTCGCTGACCACCTGGCCACCGGTGAGGATGGCGATGTCCTGCAGCATGGCCTTGCGGCGGTCACCGAAGCCCGGCGCCTTGACGGCGACGGAGGTGAAGGTGCCACGGATCTTGTTCGTGACGAGAACCGCGAGGGCCTCGCCCTCGACGTCCTCGGCGATGACCAGCAGGGCCTTCTTCGTCTGCGCGATCTTCTCGAGCAGCGGCAGGAAGTCGGCGACAGAGGAGATCTTGTTCTGGGTGATCAGGATGTAGGGGTCCTCCAGGACCGCCTCCATGCGCTCCTGGTCGGTCACCATGTAGGGCGACAGGTAGCCCTTGTCGAACTGGAGACCCTCGGTGAACTCGAGCTCCAGGCCCATGCTGTTGGACTCTTCGACGGTGATGACACCGTCCTTGCCCACCTTGTCGAACGCCTCGGCGATCAGCTCGCCGATCTTGGCGTCCTGCGCGGAGATCGTCGCCACATTCGCGATCTCCTTCTTGTCCTCGACCGGGCGGGCCGACTCGATCAGCCTGTCGCTGACGGTCTTGGCCGCGATGTCGATGCCGCGCTTGAGGGAGAGCGGCTGGGCACCGGCGGCCACGTTGCGCAGACCCTCGCGGACCATGGCCTGGGCCAGGACGGTCGCGGTGGTGGTGCCGTCACCGGCGACGTCGTTGGTCTTGGTCGCCACTTCCTTGGCCAGCTGCGCGCCAAGGTTCTCGTACGGCGCCTCAAGCTCGACCTCGCGGGCGATGGTGACACCGTCGTTGGTGATGGTCGGCGCACCGAACTTCTTGTCGATGACGACATTGCGGCCACGCGGGCCCAGCGTCACCTTGACCGCGTCCGCGAGAGCGTTCACGCCGCGCTCGAGAGCTCGGCGCGCGTCCTCCTCGAACGACAGGATCTTCGGCATGACAGTCCTCTCTATAAGTACGTCGGCGCATCAAAGCCCCGGGCGCTCTCGCGACCCGGGGCTCGATACGTCATCTTTGTGAAGCGAGAACTACTTCTCGATGATGGCGAGCACGTCACGGGCGGAGAGCACGAGGTACTCCTCGCCGTTGTACTTCACCTCGGTGCCGCCGTACTTGCTGTAGAGGACCACGTCGCCCTCCTTGACGTCGAGCGGAATCCGCTTCTCGCCCTCGTCGTCCCAGTTGCCCGGACCCACCGCGAGGACCTTGCCCTCCTGCGGCTTCTCCTTGGCGGTGTCCGGGATGACCAGACCGGAAGCGGTGGTCTGCTCGGCCTCAAGCGGCTGGACCACAATGCGGTCGCCAAGCGGCTTAACGGGAACCTTGGTGGCGGTCGTCACGTCGGACCTCCCCTTCAGATTTGAATGATCTAGAAGAGGCGACCAGCGGTCTGCCGTCGCGGGTGTCAGACCTGCCTCGTCGCATGTATTTGGCACTCTCACCGGGAGAGTGCCAATACGGAACAGTATGCAAGGAGGGCTTGACAGTCAACACGGAGCGCCCGTCTGCGCTTCGGGCGAACGTCAAACCAGGTGGAAGCCCCTCGCGAAGCCCCACGGTGAAGGCGGTAGCGTCGGGTGGTGTGAATCTCGACGCATTCCGCGAACTCCTGACCCCGCGCGGCCAGGAGGCGCTGGGCGCGGCGGCCGAGGCCATCGGCGACGACCCGGTGGCGGCGGTGACAAGGTTAAGAAAGATCTACGACGCGGACCTGACCTCGGCGGCGCTCACCCAGGCCGAACTCAGGCTGCGCGCGAGGGAGAAGTTCGGCGCCGACGCCGATCTCATGTACTTCACCCGGCCCGGCCTGGAGCAGGCCACCCGCCGCGAGGTGGCCGACCACCGGGCGCGGCGCGTCCCCGCGGGTTCCCGGGTCGCCGACGTCTGCTGCGGTATCGGCGGAGACCTCCTCGCCCTGGCCAGGGCCGGATGCGTCGTCGAGGCGGTCGACGCCGATCCGCTCACCGCCGCGATCGCGGCGGCCAACGCCGCCGCCCTGGGCTTCGGCGACCGGGTCTCGGTCCGCGCCGCCGACGCCTCCACCCTGGACCCGGCCGCCTTCGACGTCCTGTTCGCCGACCCCGCGCGCCGTACCGCGCGGGGCAGGACCTTCGACCCGATGGCCTACTCGCCCGCCTGGCCCGCCGTACTGGAGATGGTGGCCAGGGCCGGGGCCGCCTGCCTGAAGGTCGCCCCCGGGATCCCGTACGAGTTCGTCCCCGCCGGGGCGGAGGCCGAATGGGTCTCCTACCGGGGCGACGTCAAGGAGGCCGTGATCTGGTGCGGCACACTGGCGGGTGAGACGGCGCGCAGGGCCACGATCCTGCCGTCGGGCGTCACGATGACGCCCGACCCCACCCTTGGCGATCCCGGCACCGGCCCGGCAGGCCGCTACATCTACGAGCCTGACGGCGCGGCGATCCGCGCCCACCTGGTCGCCGAGATCGCCGCGTCGGTCGGCGGGCGCCTGCTCGACCCGCAGATCGCCTACATCACCGGCGACGTCGCGGCGCTGACGCCGTGGGCGTCGCGGTACGAGGTCCACCAGACGCTGCCGTTCTCGCTCAAGCGGCTGCGGGCGGCGCTCCGCGAGCGCGGGGCCGGCAATGTGACGATCAAGAAACGTGGCTCCGCGGTGGATGTCGACCGTCTCAGGAAAGACCTCCGGCTGCCCGGAGGTGAGTCCGCGACGGTCATTCTCACCCGAATAGGTGACAGGCCATTTGCTTTCATATGCAGCCCCAGCTGACCAGCCAAAATGGTCGATTATTCCAGCAAGCCGACAATTCCTGTCTTTTAACCTCGCCCCTGGAAAACCTTGATCCAGAGGCTAAGGTTGCCGGGCGGGAGTTCTCTCTCGCCTCCGATTTCATCCCGTTCATCGGCAGAACCGACCCAATCCAACCGCGCGGCTGAGCGTCGGCGAGCGAAGGAGCTCTCGGTGGATCACTCTGACCACGCCCTGCTCCAGACGGGCAGCCAGACCGCCATCTCCGACCGGATGCGCGAACTCCTCGCCCGGGCGGCCCAGGACCACGTCTACGAGCAGCGGACCCAGGGCGCCGTGCTCGACGAGATCCGGCAGCGCCTGGAGGGCATGGAGTGGCTGCTGCGCGAGGTCAGGGAGCGCGAGATCGGCGGGCTGAACGGCACGCTCGAGTCCGTCAACGGGCGCCTGGACGACATCGCCGCCCGCCCGCCCTCCTGGGCCGAGGGCCTGGCCCAGCACGTCGAGGCGGTCCGCGACCACGTCGACGCCGTCGGCGAGCGGGTCGAGTCCTTCGGCAGGCGGGTCGACGCCGTCCGCGACCGGGTCACCCCCCTCGGCGAGCTGCCGAGCCTGTGGACCGATCTCGGCACCGTGGGCGAGAGCGTGGACGAGGCGCTCACCCGCCTCCGGGCGATCTCCGACGGCACCCAGGGCATCGACGAGCAGGTGCGGCAGCTGGCCGAGCACCTCGGCCGGCTCCAGGCCGACATGGGCATCGCGGCGCACCGGTTCGGCCGCCTGGACAGGGCGCTGGCCGACCTCTCCCAGCGCGCCGGGCGCATCGAGGCGGGGATGCTCGGCCTGTCCGCGAGCGTCCAGCAGGCGGTCGGCACGGCCGCCGACCGGGTGCTCGCCGCCGTCGAGCAGGTCAACGGCAGGGTCGAACGGGTGGGGGCCGGGGTCGATCTGGTGGTGCCCAGGATCGACGAGCGCGCCGCCGCCGTGGAGAGCCGCGTCGACCGGCTGAACGGCCATCGCATGGCGGCGGGTGGCCGTTTCGACACCCTCGACGAGCGCCTCGACGACATCGAGGGCCGCCTCACCGGCCGGATGGACGTCATCGACTCCCGCCTGTCCACCCTGGACGGCCGGGCGGAGAAGTCCGGTGAGCGCCTGGAGAGCCTGGACGAGCGCCTTGAGGCGCTGCCCTCCGTCCTCGGCGTCGGTATCGGCGTCAGCGCGCTCATCGGCGCCCAGACCGACGAGCAGCGCGAGCGCTTCGACTCCCTGGACGAGCGCGTCATCCGGGCCGAGGCCGCGCTGGCACCGCTGACCGAGATGCTCCGCGCCCAGCCCGACCGCGACCAGCTCTCCGACGCCCTGAGCGAGACCGTGGAGCCCGCGCACGCGGACCTCACCCGCCGGCTGGGCGCCCTGGAGGAGACCATGCTGGCCCTGGCCGAGGCACTGCTCCGCCCCACCAGGGACTGACCGGAGCCCTCCCGGGCAGGGGCCCGTGCGCGGGACTCCCCCACGCCCTGACCGATCGCCGATCCCGTACCGGTGCCGTCAGCCGGTCCGAGCGGCGTCGAGGGCCTGGTCCTCGGCCGGGCCCCGCGCCCCCGCCTCGCGGCACAGGTTGCCCCTGACCACGCCGAGCAGGGACGTCAGCTCCTCCGTCTGCTCCTCCGTCAGCCCCCGGGTCATCCGGCGGTGCATCTCGGTGAGGACCCGGTCCACCTCGGGGCGGAGCGCGTGCCCCCTGGGCGTGATCTCGACGATGCTGATCCGCCGATTGGCCAGGTCGGGCCTGCGGCTGACGAAGCCGCTGCGCTCCAGGCGCTGCAGGGTCTTGGTCATGGTGGACACGTCGATGCCGACGATCCTCGCCAGCGCGTTCTGCGACTGGGGGCCGTTGTCCCACAGGGCGCCCAGCACGCGCTCCTGGCCCGGGTAGAGGTCGATCTCCCCGAGAAGGCTGGCGAGCAGGACCCGGTGACCTCGGGCGGCGTAGGCCATCAGGCAGTTGAGGTCGGCGTCGTACTCGCCGCACCCCTTGGTCGCCTCGCACCCCTCGTCGAACAGCGGCTCCGCCATGTTCAGGTCCTTCCGTCCCCTCCGAGACTACCGCTTGCATGTTGGCCGACCAAGTTGTAGAACTGCTTATTGGCTAGCCAAGTTGGCCAGCCAAGAAGGGAATCGTCATGCCGTTCTCACCGTTCACACTGGCCGGCCTCCAGCTGCCCAACCGCCTGGTCATGGCACCCATGACCCGCTCGCGGTCCTACGTCGACGGAATCCCCTCGTCGCTGACCGCCCTCTACTACGCCCAGCGAGCCTCCGCGGGCCTGATCATCACCGAGGGGGTGCAACCCAGCCAGGCCGGAAAGGGGTACATGAACACCCCGGGCCTGCACACCGACGAGCAGGTGGCGGGATGGCGGGAGGTCACCGACGCCGTCCACGCGGCGGGCGGCAGGATCTTCGCCCAGATCATGCACTCCGGCCGGATCGGCCACCCCGACAACACCGGCGCGCTGCCCATCGGGCCGTCCGTCGTACGACCGGCGGGTCAGATCTTCACCCCCAACGGCCTGCAGGACTACCCCGTACCCCGGGAGCTGACGACCGCCGAGGCGGAGACCACCATCCAGGACTTCGCGGACGCCGCCGCCCGCGCCGTGGACGCGGGCTTCGACGGGGTCGAGGTGCACGGCGCCAACGGCTACCTCATCCACCAGTTCCTGTCGCAGAACGCCAACCTGCGCGAGGACCGCTTCGGCGGCTCGGTGGACAACAGGATCCGCTTCGGCGTGGAGACCGCGCGGGCGGTCGCCGACCGGATCGGCTCGTCCAAGGTCGGCATTCGGATCTCACCCGGCAACGGCGCCGGGGACCTGGTCGAGGAGGACCGGCACGAGGTCTACCCGGCGCTGGTCTCCGAGCTCGCCGATCTCAACCTGGCCTACCTGCACCTGGGGATGAACGGTTCGGACGACCTCAGCCTGGAGATCCGCAAGTCCTGGCCGAACACCCTCATCGTCAACGACGCGTCGATAGGCGACCCGGCCGCCAGGGTCTCGCACTCGCTGGAGCGCGGCGCCGACCTGGTCTCGCTGGGCGCGTCGTTCCTGGCCAATCCCGACCTGCCGGTCCGCCTCCGCCTCGGCGCCGAGCTCAACCAGGCCGACTTCAGCTCGGCCTTCGGCGGCGACCACCGCGGCTACACCGACTACCCGGTGCTGGCCCTGCACTCCGTGTAGGAGCGGCCCGACAGCGCCTCGAAGAGCCCGTAGAGCCGCCGCCCACGGGGGCGCGGCGGCCCGGGACGGAGCCCCGCGACGGCCGTGAGCCCGCTACACGTGGACCGTGGTGACGGGCAGCGAGGAGTCGGCGGGAATGTCCAGCGGCGACGGCTCGACACCTGCCGCCACCAGATCGGAGCCCAGCGCCGCCACCATGGCACCGTTGTCCGTGCACAGCCCGGGACTGGGCACCCGGAGCCGGACCCCGGCCGCCTCGCAGCGCTCCTGCGCCATCGCCCTAAGCCGGGAGTTGGCCGCCACCCCGCCGCCGATCAGCAGGTCACCGACACCGTACTTGGCACACGCACTCAGGGCCTTGCGGGTCAGCACGTCGACGACGGCCTCCTGGAAGGACGCCGCCACGTCGGGCACGTGGATCGACTCGCCCGCCTTCTCCCTGGCCTCCACCCACCGGGCCACAGCGGTCTTCAGGCCGGAGAAGGAGAAGTCGAGCGTCCCGTCGTCGTACTTGCCGCGCGGGAACGCGATGGCCGCGCCGGAGCCGTCGCGGGCCACCCTGTCGATGTGCGGCCCGCCGGGGAAGGGCAGGCCGAGCACCCTGGCCACCTTGTCGAACGCCTCGCCCGCGGCGTCGTCCACGGTGGACCCCAGTGAGATGACGTCCCTCGCGACATCGGGCACCAGCAGCAGGGACGAGTGCCCACCGGAGACCAGCATGGCGATACACGGCTTGGGCAGGGCTCCGTGCTCCAGCTGGTCCACCGCGACGTGGGCCGCCAGGTGGTTGACGCCGTACAGCGGCACGCCCAGACCCAGCGAGTACGCCTTGGCGGCGGCGACGCCGACGAGCAGCGCGCCGGACAGACCCGGCCCGGCGGTGACCGCGATCGCGTCGATGTCCGCGAGGCGCAGGCCCGCCCGTTCCAGTGCCCGCTCGACGGTCGGGGTCATCGCCTCCAGGTGCGCCCTGGAGGCGACCTCGGGCACCACCCCGCCGAAACGGGCGTGCTGCTCGACGCTGGAGGCGATGGCGTTGGCCAGCATGGTGTGCCCCCGGACGATTCCCACCCCCGTCTCGTCGCAGGAGGTCTCGATGCCCAGGACCACCGGTTCGTCACGCATGGAGATCCTTTCTCATCATGATCGCGTCGGTGCCGTCGTCGTAGTAGCGGAGGCGCATGCCGATCCGCTCGAACCCGAACCTGTCATAGACCGCCTGCGCGCCCGGGTTGTCGGCGCGCACCTCAAGGAAGACCGAGACCGCGCCCCTGCGCTCGGCCTCGGTCAGCAGCTCGGTCAGCAGGGCGCCGCCGATGCCGTTCCGGCGCCACTCGGCCAGGACCGCGATGGTCTGCACGTCGGCCTGGTCCCCCGCCGCGGCGAGGCCCGCGTAGCCGACGATCGCGTCCTCGGCCAGGGCCACCACGTAGTGCCTGGTCCTCGGCTGGTCGTCGAGTTCGCCGCGGAGCATGCCCTCACTCCAGGCGTCGGCGGGAAAGGTCCTGCGCTCGATCTCCATGACCGCGGGCAGGTCGTCGAAGGTCATCTGACGGAGCACCGTCGTCATGCGGAGACCTTCTTGGGCGCCGAGGGCACCCGGGCGTCGGGACGGCGCAGATAGATCGGGTGGGGCAGGCCGAGCACGGGGTGGGTGCCGCTCTCGACGACCGTGTGGACGCCCGGCTCGCCGAGCTGCTCGGCGGCCAGCGCCGCCAGCGCGCCCGCGTGGGGATACTCCGGCGTGTCCAGCAGCCGGGAGGCCCCGACGACCTCGGCGTACATCCGCGCGCCCGCGCCGACCAGCGGGAGCTCCCCCGGCAGGTCCTGGGGCCGGTCCACCGCGGGGCCGGACAGCCGGGTGCGCATCTCCTGGTAGTGCCCCCAGAACACCTCCTTGCGCCGGGCGTCGGTGGCCACCAGGAACGGCTCGGTCAGTCCGCTGCCGTAGGCGAGCGCGTCGAGCGTGCACACGCCGTACGCCGGGACGCCCAGTGACGTCGCGAGGGCCTGGGCGGTCACCAGGCCGACCCGGAGCCCGGTGTAGGGGCCGGGGCCGGAGCCCGCGACGACCGCCGTGACGTCGCGGAGCGAGGCTCCGGCCTCACTCAGGACCGTCTCGATCGTGGGTACGAGCAGCTCACCGTGGCGGCGCGCGTCGACCGTCGTCGACTCGGCGAGGACCCTCGCACCGTCGTGCAGCGCTGCTGTGACGGCGGGGGTTGCGGTGTCAAAGGCCAGGACCAGCACGAACAGTTAGCCTAGTCCTTCCGGGGAGGGCTCAGTAGCGCCGCCCTGGCGGGGCGGCCCCCGTCCAAGCCCTGTACGGGGCCCGCGCGAGCCCCGGGCAGCCGGGCTCAGGTCTTGACCAGGGTGGCGTAGACGATGAGGTTGTCGCGATATTCGTGGTTGTCCCAGTCGAAGGTCCCGCCGCAGGTGATGAGCCGCAGGCCGTCCTCAAGGTAGACCTTGTCGGCGGGGAACCGGCTCTTGCTGATCTGCTCGATCGTGTCCACCCGGTACTGGGCGACCTTGCCGTCGCTGCGCACCACCTTGATGACCTGTCCCTCCCGCATCTCCTTGAGCTTGTAGAAGACGGCGGGCGCGGTCTTGGTGTCCACGTGCCCGAGGATCACCGCGGAGCCCTCGTCCCCGGGGACCGCGCTGTCCTTGACCCAGCCCGCGGTGTTCGGCTTCTCGTACGGCGGCAGTTCGATCCGGCCGTCCTTCACGCCGAGCTTCATCAGGGGCGCCTTGATACCCAGGGACGGGATGTCGATGCGGCTGGGCACGATCGAGGCCCGGACCGGCGGCTGCTCCTCACCACCGTCCCTGCTGTTGAGCGCGACCATGACGGCACCGGTGACGACTCCGGCCAGGATGATCCTGGACCAGCGGGTGGAATCGGCCATCGGGGACTACGAGCGGCGGCGACGCACGACCGCGATGCCGATGCCGCCGGCCAGGGCGAGGGCGAGCAGGACGCCCGTCGTGCCGATCGGCCCGCCCGAGTCGGCGGGGCCTCCCGCCGCGGTGCCGCCGCCGCCCGTGCCCGGCGCCTCGGTGCTGATGATCGTTCTGGTCGGCTTGGAAGTGGGCTTGGACGTCGGACTGGAGCTCGGCTCGGTGTCGGCCACGATCCTGAGGTTGGTCTTGCCCGTGTCGTTGGTCCCCTCGCACCTGGCGTTGACCTCGTAGACACCGGCGGCCACGCCGTCGGCGACGGTGGCCTGGCCGCGGACCCACGGGCGCGGCGTCGGGCTGGCGGTGTTCGCGGGGGCCGGCGTGGGCGTCGCGAGGATCGGATCGAGGGTCACCGGGGTGCGGAAGATCCGGGATGACGCGGTGCCGCGGTGCTCGGGACCCCCCTGCGGGATCGGGCAGTTCGCCAGGACCCACACCTTCTGCCCGGCCTTGGCGCGGGCCGGCTGGAGCTGGACCTCGATGTCCTGCCGGCTGATGCCGGAATCAGGCGGGGTGGTGGTGGGGGTGGCCGTCGGGCTGCCTGAGTTGGCCTCCGCCGAACACCCGACCAGCCCGACCATCCCGAAAAGAACGATGGCTCCCGTAACCGCGACACGCTTGACGCTTGGCACCGTCGAACTCCACTTCGCCCTCCGGCCGACGACCCTCGCCCGGCACGATGTCCCACCTGTTCCCCATTAAACATGGGCAAACCCGCCAGAGTCGATCAACGCGCCCGACGATCTAGACCAATGGGGCGGGGTACCAGCCTGTCAGGATTTCCCAGCCCCCGTGGGCAAATCAGATGACACCTTCCCAGCGGGGTCCGACCCCGCGGAGGGTCACGGTCCGTTCCTCACCCGGCTCGCCGGACGCGCCCCTGCCGATGAGGATCTCCAGCCGGTCGTCGGCGAGCCCCTCCACCAGGCCCTCGCCCCACTCCACGACGGTCACCGACTCCTCCAGCGAGGCGTCCAGGTCCAGGTCGTCGACCTCCAGGTCCCCGCCGAGGCGGTAGGCGTCGACGTGGACCAGTGCCGGACCGCCGGAGAGCGAGGGGTGCACCCGGGCGATGACGAAGGTCGGCGAAGTGATCGGTCCGCGTACCTTGAGCCCTTCTGCGATGCCCTGCACCAGGGTCGTCTTGCCCGCGCCGAGCGGGCCCGACAGCACGGCCAGGTCTCCCGGCCGCAACAGCTCGGCCAGCCTCTGGCCCAGCTCCCGCATCTCCTCGGCGGTCGCCACGACTATCACCGGTGCGTCACTCCTGTCACCACTCCCGCCCGTGTCCGGGCTCATCGGTTCTCGTCGCCCGCGTCGGTGTCGGCGATCGCCCGCTTGAGCAGGTCGTGCAGCGCGTTGTTGACGAGCGCCGGCCGCTCCAGGTGGACCAGGTGCGAGCTCTCCGGGATCTCGGTGAACCGGGCGCTCGGCAGCGCCGCCGCCATCGCCTTGCTGTGCTCGACGGGGGTGAGCCAGTCCTTGTCACCGACCATGATGGAGGTGGGCACCTCGTCCAGCACACCCAGCGCGCTCAGCTTGTCGTGCGACATCAGCGCCGGGTAGAACTCGGCGATCACCTCGAAGGGGGTGGAACGGATCATCGACTCGACGAAGTCGACGACCGTGGGACTGACGTTCTTGGAATCGCCGAACCCCAGGTGGCGCAGGGCCAGGAAGGCCACGTCGTTGCCGACCTGGCGGCTCTTGTCGACCAGCGCGCCACCGCGCCTCAGGATCGACACCGTGCCCGGTGTGACCTTGTGCACCGCCTTCGACAGCAGCGCGGGCAGGCCGAGGGAGATCTCGCCGAGCCTGCCGGGGGAGGTGGAGATCAGCGCGACACCCTTGACCTTGTCGCCGAACAACTCGGGGTGCCGGTCGGCGAGCGCCATGATCGTCATACCGCCCATGGAGTGGCCGACGAGCACGCACGGGCCCGGCACCAGCGCCTCGACGATCTCGGCCAGGTCGTCGCCGAGCCGGTCGATCGAGCAGTCCTCCGTCGGGATGCGCGGCGATCGCCCGTGGGAGCGCTGGTCCCACAGGACCAGGCGGTAGGCGTCACCCAGATCGCGCCGCTGGTAGTGCCAGGAGTCGAGGTTGAGCGTGTAGCCGTGGCAGAGCACCACGGTCAGCGGAGCGTCTTCCCGGCCGTCCACCTCGGCGTACAGCGAAACGCCGTCGGAGGTGGTGACCGTGGTGGGACGGCCCCGGAGCTCTCCAAGCGGCTCGCTCGCCTCCAGGTCGGGGCGGAGTCTGATGCGGCCGACGGCGTACCGCTTGGCGAGGGCCCCGGCGGCCACTCCCGCGGACGCGACACCGACGATCGCGCTCGCGATGCCGACCTTGCGCCGTGTGGTAGTACTCATGCGACCCCCTGAGCTCCCTTTTACCGGTAAACGCGTGGGACCCGCGAACCGATCCCGGTCACGATCTCATGCGTGATCGTGCCGAGGGAATCCGCCCATTCCTGGGCGGTCGGCTCGCCCCGCGATCCGTCACCGAACAGGATCACCTCGTCGCCCTCCGCCAGTGGGTCGTCCGCTACGTCGATCATGAACTGGTCCATGCAGACCCGACCGGCGATCCGCCGCCTGCGGCCACCCGCCAGCACCTCCGCCAGGTTGGTGGCGCGCCGCGAGATCCCGTCCGCGTACCCGAGCGGGACGAGACCAAGCGTGGTCTCCCGATCCGTGACATACAGGTGGCCGTACGACACACCCGATCCGGCGGACACCCGCTTGGCCAGCGCGACCCGCGCCACGAGCGTCATCACCGGGCGCAGCCCGAAGTCGCCGAGCTCGGGCACGGGGCTCAGCCCGAAGGTCGCGATCCCGGGGCGGACCATGTCGTAGTGCGCCTGCGGCAGCGTCAGGGTGGCCGCCGAGTTGGCGATGTGCCTGATGACGTGGGAGCCCCCGGCACCCGCCTTCTCCGCGACGGCCAGCGCCTCGTCGAACGCCATCAGCTGGGCCACGATGGATGGATCTCCCGGAATGTCCGCGCAGGCGAAGTGGGACCAGAGCCCGGCGATCTCGACGGTCCCCTCGGCCTGCCGCCGCAGCGCCCGGTCGAGCAGGTCGGGCCACTCACGCGGCGTCGCACCGCCACGTGACATGCCGGTGTCGGCCTTCAGATGCACCCTGGCCGTCCGGCCGGTCAGGGCCGCGGCGTCGGCGATCGCGTCGACCACCGCGACCGAGCCCGCCGACAGCTCGATGTCGTGCTCGACCGCCTGCGCCAGGGGCTCGCCCGGCGGGAGGATCCACGCCAGGATCGGCGCGGTGATCCCGGCGGCCCGCAGTTGGAGGGCCTCGCGGACGTAGGCGGTGCCCAGCCGCCCGGCACCGCCCTCCAGGCAACCTCGCGCGGCGGGGACCAGCCCGTGCCCGTAGGCGTCGGCCTTGACCACCGCCATCATCTCGGCGCCGGGGGCGTGGCTCCCGAGCAGCGCCAGATTCTCGCGGATCGCCGAGAGGTCCACCCGTGCCTCGGCGGGCGTCATCGGAAAGCTCATCGCTCCAGTTTGGCAGGTGAGCGGCTCTGCCTGAGCCCGTTGACCAATGACCGCACCGTCTCCGGCAGGGCCTCGGCGACGTCGGAGGCGGCGAGAGGGCCGCGCCGACCGGCGATTCCGTGCAGGTAGGCGGCGCAGGAGGCCGCGTCGTAACCACTCAGTCCCGCGGCCAGCAGCGCGCCCGCCAGGCCGGCCAGCACGTCGCCGGTGCCGCCGGTCGCGAGCCAGGGACTTCCGGTGGGGTTGATCCTGACCGGCCGCCCTTCCTGCGCGACCAGCGTGGTCGAGCCCTTGAGCAGTACGGTCACGGCCAGCTCGGCCGCCGCCCGCCGTACGTTCTCCAGGCTCCGTGCCTCGATCAGCTCCCTCGGCACCTCCGTCAGGCGGGAGAGCTCGCCGGCGTGCGGGGTGATCAGGACGGGCGCGTCGCGGCGGAGCAGTGACCGCTCCTGGGCCACCAGGGTCAGCGCGTCGGCGTCGACGAGCACGGGGACGTCGTCGGCCAGCACCGAGCGGGCGATGGCGCGCGCCTCGTCGCCGGTGCCGAGCCCGGGACCGAGCACCCACGCCTGCACCCGGCCCACCTCCTCGACGCCCTCGCCGGGGGCGAGCGTGGTGATCACCGCCTCGGGCCAGCGGGCCCGCACCTGGGCCACCGGCTCGGCGACCCCCGCGTAGCGGACCATGCCCACCCCGGCCCGCAGGGCCCCGCCCACCGCCAGCACCGCCGCACCGGTGTAGCGCTCGCTGCCCGCCGCGATCCCGACGACGCCCCGGCGGTACTTGTCGGAGGAGGCACCGGGCCTGGGCAGCAGGGCGGCCACGTCGGCGTCCGTCAGCGCGACCGCGTCGGGTTCCGGCAGATGGGGGCCGAGACCGATGTCGACGAGTTCCGTCCGGCCCGCGTGCCCGGCGCCGGGATCCACCAGCAGCCCGGTCTTCCACGCTCCGAACGTGACCGTGGCGTCCGCGCGGACCGCCGCGCCCTCCACCTGGCCGCTGCTCGCGTCCACCCCGCTCGGCAGATCCACCGCGACGACCTCGCCGGGCGCGTCACCCGCGAGCCGGGCCAGGGTCGCGTACGGCTCCCTGAGCGCCCCGGTCCCGCCGATCCCGAGCATCCCGTCCACGATCAGGTCCGCCGCGCCGATCAGGTCGCGGACCGCCCCGCCCACCACCGCGTCACCACCCGTCACACCGTCCCCGGGCGCTTCCGCGAGGTCTCCCGTCGCCGGCCCCTCCGAAGCGACCGGCCGACCGGCCGGGGTGGTCGCGGGGGCAGCGGCTTCGCCGCCGGGCAGGTCGGTCACCCGGCCGCCCGCGCGGCGCAGGGCCTCCAGTCCCGCCTCGTGGACGCGCTTCCCGGCGATGATCGCGTCAACCCCGGCCCCCCTGGCCGCCAGGCGTGCCCCGGCGTAGAGGGTGTCGCCGCCGTTGTCACCGCCGCCGACGAGCAGCACGACGCGGGAGCCGTACACGCCGCCGAGCATCCTGGCGCAGACCACCGCGAGCCCGGTGGCCGCCCGCTCCATCAGGGTGCCCTCGGGCAGGGTCGCCATCAGCGCCGCTTCGGCCGCCCTGATCTGGTCGGATGTGTACGCGGTCCGCATTCCACCGAATTTATCCCTCGGCGATCACATAGGCGATGGCGACACCCCCGTCGTGCGTCAGGGAGACGTGCCATCTGACCACGCCCAGGGCCAGGGCGACGTCCGCCACCTTGCCGGTCACCCGCAGCTCGGGCCGCCCGTGCTCGCCGGTGAGCACCTCGGCGTCCAGATGCCGCAGCCCGGGGGGCGCGCCCAGCGCCTTGGCGACGGCCTCCTTGGCCGCGAACCTGGCGGCCAGCGACTCCGTCGCCAGCGCGCTCTCGGCGGCGGTGAACAGGCGCCCCCGCAGCGCGGGCGTCCGCACCAGGGTCGCCTCGAACCTGGCCACGTCCACGACGTCGACGCCGATCCCAACGATCATTTCCCCAGGTTACCGATGATCTTCACCGGCCGCCCGCCTGCCGGCACGGGCGTCGTACGATCGGCCCCGGAGCGGGTCGCGGGGGTCGGCGGGGAGGTCAGAAGCCGCCGCGCTGCCAGGGCCCCCAGATGGCGAAGCTCATCCCCGCCGACGACTGGACGTTGACGTAGAGGGTGTGCCCGCCGGGACCGAAGGTCGAGCCGGCGAACTCGGCGCCCGAGTCCCCGGCGACGGGGGCCAGCCGGGAGAAGTCGAAGATCTCGCCACGGCTGGTGAGGCCGCGCAGGTAGTTGTCGCCCGAGCCGTCCTCGCACAGGACCAGCGTGCCCCGGGGGCTGGCGGTGACGTTGTCCGGCAGGTCGAGGGTGACCGAGCCCGGCGACTCGTAGACGAGCCTGAGCCTCCCGCTCCACGTCTCGTACGCCCACACCTGGCCGCGCCCCTTGCCGAAGCCGCTGGGCGGGGTGTCGCCGGGCGCGGTCGCGCCGCCCTGCGTGGAGGTGAAGTAGATCGTGCCGTGATGGTTGATCGCCCCCTCCAGCCGGGAGAAGAGCGCCGCCCCCTTGGCCCTGCCCTGGTTGCCGACCGCCTGGACCGCGAGGTCGTTGGCGGGGGTACCGATGAAGGTGGGGTCGGGGTCGTCGATGTCCACCCAGGTGGTCGCGTAGGTGGCCCCCTTGGACTGGCCGACTGAGAGGTCCTTGCCCGGCGCGCCCCGCACGGCCAGCATCTGCAGCCTGCCGCCGTCGAGGATGCGACCGGCCCGGAGCGGGTTCTTCGGCGGCAGGTAGCGGTAGAACCCGGAGGCGAACGCGAAGTTGTCCTCGGTGAGGTAGACGGCGCCGGTGAACGAGTCGAACGCGGCCGACTCGTGGGCGAACCGCCCGGCGCTCCTGATCGGTCCCGAGGCTCTGCCGTCGATCGGGACCTCGAAGATATAGCCGTGCCTCTGGGTGAGCTTGCCGTTGTCCTGGCCGGTGAAGTCGTTGCCCACGTCCGGCCCGTTGACCGTCTCCTCGCAGGTCACCCAGGCACCCCAGGGCATCGGGCCACCCGAGCAGTTCATCTGGGTGCCGGTCAGGCTGGGGGCTGCGGAGATCACCTTGCCGTAACGGGTGACCCTGAGCGTGGAGGTGCCGCCGCCCGCCGCCGGGTCGTAGGCCCTGGCCGGGTCGCCGAACGCGCCGACCGGGCCGTTGACCTCGTGGTTGCGGACGAGGATCGCGGTGTTCGCGGGCCCGCGGAACGCGGCCATGCCGTCGTGCCTGGAGGGGACGGCGGACCCGTCGCCGAACCTGTCCCCGGCGACGCTGAAGGAGGCGTAGCGGAAGCCGTCGGGCAGGTGAAGCCGGACCGCGCCGTCCCGCTCGTCGGCGACCGGCCTCAGCGGCCCGTACCCGCCTCCGGGGCGGGTCTCCCCGTTCAGCCCCGCCCGCGCGACGCCGGCGAACGGCCCGGCCACCCCTACCGTGGCCAGCGCACCACTACCGGCAAGGAAACGACGACGATCCATCTTGCGACTCCCTGAGGTCCGGTGGATTCACGCCACGTTAATCCGCCGTCAGCAGTCCGCTATATGGCATATATCGACAATTAACCATGCAAGAAAGCGGGCAGCTCCTATTCCCGCTTCTGCCCCTCGGTAATCCATAGGGGTTGTCCACAGGCTGTGGACAACCCCCGTCCTGGGCTTACTCCACCGTGACCGACTTGGCGAGGTTGCGGGGCTGGTCGACGTCGTGCCCCTTGGCGGTGGCCAGCTCGCAGGCGAAGACCTGGAGCGGCACCGTGGCGACCAGCGGCTGGAGCAGGGTCGGCACGGCCGGGATGCGGATCAGCGTGTCGGCGTACCGCTCGACCACGTCGTCGCCCTCCTCGGCGATGACGAGGGTCCTGGCGCCCCTGGCTCTGATCTCCTGGATGTTGGACACGATCTTGTCGTGGATCACCCGCTGGCCGGACAGCGAGGGGACGACCACCACGACCGGGAGCCCCTTGTCGATCAGCGCGATCGGGCCGTGCTTGAGCTCCCCCGCGGCGAAGCCCTCGGCGTGCATGTACGCCAGTTCCTTGAGCTTCAGCGCTCCCTCCAGCGCGACGGGGAAGCCCACGTGCCGCCCGAGGAAGAGCACGCACCGCTCGGCGACCAGCGATCTGGCCAGCGCGCGGACCGGTTCGACCGTCGAGAGGACCTCGCTCACCTTCGACGGCATCTCCGCCAGCCGGTCGACGATCTGGGTGATCTCGTCGCCGAACTTGGTGCCCCGGACCTGCGCGAGGTAGAGCGCCACCAGGTAGCAGGCCACCAGCTGGGTGAGGAAGGCCTTGGTGGAGGCCACCGCGACCTCCGGGCCCGCGTGCGTGTAGAGGACGGCGTCGGACTCGCGGGAGATCGTGGAGCCGTTCACGTTGCACACCGCCAGCACCCGGGAGCGCTGCCCGCGCGCGTGCCGTACCGCCATGAGCGTGTCCATCGTCTCGCCCGACTGGCTGATCACGACGACCAGCGTGTCCCGGGTGAGGATCGGGTCGCGGTAGCGGAACTCGCTGGCCACCTCGACCTCGCAGGGCAGCTGGGCCCAGTGCTCGATGGCGTACTTCGCGATGAGCCCGGCGTGGTACGAGGTCCCGCAGGCCACCAGGATGATCTTGTTGATGTCGCGTAGCTCCTGGTCGGACAGGCGCATCTCGTCCAGCACCAGCAGGCCGTCCTGGCCGACCCTGCCGAGCAGCGTGTCGGCGACGGCCCTGGGCTGCTCGGCGATCTCCTTGAGCATGAAGTGGTCGTAGCCGTCCTTCTCGGCGGCCGAGGCGTCCCAGCCGATGTGATAGTCACGCGTCTCGGCCGGAGCCCCCTGGAAGTCGAAGACCGTGATCTTCGAGGGACGCAGCTCGACCACCTGGTCCTGCCCCAGCTCCACCGCCTCGCGTGTGTAGGCGATGAAGGCCGCCACGTCCGAGCCGAGGAAGTTCTCCCCGTCCCCTCTGCCGACCACCAGCGGCGAGTTACGCCGCGCCCCCACCACCACCTCGGGCTCGTCCACCGAGACCGCGAGCAGCGTGAACGCCCCCTCCAGCCGCAGGCAGACCCGGCGCATCGCCTCCGCCAGGCCACCGGCGGCGAACTCCTCCAGCAGATGCGCCACCACCTCCGTGTCGGTCTCGGAGACGATCCGGTGGCCCTTGTCCTCCAGCTCACTCCTGAGCACGGCGAAGTTCTCGATGATCCCGTTGTGGATGACCGCGATCCGCCCGTGACAGTCGGTGTGCGGGTGGGCGTTGCGGTCGGTGGGCGCCCCGTGGGTGGCCCATCTGGTGTGCCCGATCCCGACCGTCGACGGCGGCGCGGGCCGCGAGACCAGTGCCGAGCGCAGGTTGGCCAGCTTCCCCGCCCGTTTCTCCACGACCAGGCCGCCGGATCCGACCAGTGCGATCCCCGCCGAGTCGTACCCCCGGTACTCCAGCCGGCCCAGTCCCTCGACGGCGACCTCGATCGCCTGCCGCTGTCCCGTATATCCCACTATGCCGCACATGACCTACCCCCTTCCCTGAGAGATCGGCCACCTTGTCTATGGAGAACCCCCCAGACACTCCAAGAATCCCGCCCGGCACCCGGCAGGATCGTACGCAGAGGCGATCAGTAGGCTTGCTGAACATGGCCAACGGTTTGGACACCGCGACACCGTACGTGCAGCTGAGCCGGGCTCAGTGGAGCGACCTGCGGAAGAACACCCCCCTGACGCTCACCGAGAGCGAACTGGAGGAGCTGCGCGGCGTCGACGACCCGATCGACCTGACCGAGGTCACCGATATCTACCTGCCGCTCACCCGGCTGCTCAACCTGCACTTCACCGGAGTCAGGCAGCGCAGCGCGGCGCTCAACACCTTCCTCGGCGGCGAGCGGCGGACGGCCCCGTACGTCCTGGGCATCGCCGGCAGCGTCGCGGTCGGCAAGTCGACCACCGCCAGGCTGCTGCACACCCTGCTGGCCCGCTGGCCGGAGCACCCCCGGGTGGACCTGATCACCACGGACAGCTTCCTGTTCCCGAACGAGGTCCTCACCGCCAGGGACATCATGCACCGGAAGGGCTTCCCGGAGAGCTACGACCGGCGGGCCCTGGTCAGGTTCGTCGCCGACGTCAAGGCGGGCCTGCCCGAGGTGACGGCCCCGGTCTACAGCCACCTGGAGTACGACATCGTGCCCGGTGCGACCCAGACCATCCGCCGGCCCGACATCCTCATCGTCGAGGGCCTCAACGTGCTGCAGCCCGCCCCGCCCACCGCGCTCGCGATCAACGACTACTTCGACTTCTCCATCTACGTGGACGCCAAGGTCGAGCACATCCGCGACTGGTACGTGGACCGCTTCCACAAGCTGCGGCAGACCGCCTTCGAGGACCCGAAGTCCTACTTCAGGCACCTCGCCGAGCTGTCTGAGGAGCAGGCGACCGAGTTCGCCAAGGACATCTGGCGCGACATCAACGAGCGCAACCTCCTGGAGAACATCGCCCCCACCAGGGGCCGCGCCGACCTGGTCCTGCACAAGAGCGCCGACCACTCGGTCAGCCGCGTCCGCCTCCGCCGCATCTGACTTTCCGCCCCTTTCGCCCCCTAGGATCAGCGTCCGTCAAAAGCGCGTCGAGTGGTCGGCGTCTGCGCGCCGGTGGAGGTGGTCAGGCGTTGGCCTTCGCCGGTGAGCAGTACCTGCGCTTCCGCGACGCCTACGTCGTCTCGCCGCTCGGCCTCGGACCCGCCGTACGGGGGGAGTACCCCGACGGCCTGGACGGTCCGGCCCCGGCCGGGGAGGGGCTCGGCCGCCAGAAAACGGCTTTCTGAACGGACCGGCGCTGTGGCAGGGTCGGCCGGTGACTGTTTCCCGTGGTGAACTGCTCCGCTGGCAGTTCGAGCTGACCTGGTCGCTGTTCGAACTCCATCTGGAGCGGCTGCGGCCGGAGGACTTTCTCTGGGAGCCCGCGCCCCACTGCTGGACGGTGCGCCCGGGCGTCGGCGGGATGTGGGTGCCGGACTGGGACGATGCCGAACCCGATCCCATTCCGGTCCCCACCCTCGGCTGGGTCACCTGGCACATCGGCTGGTGGTGGACGGTGACCATCGACCACGCGCGGGGGCGGACACCACGTGACCGGGAGGAGATCGGGTGGCCGGGCGACGGGCAGGCCACCGCCGACTGGCTACGCGGCCTTCGCGTGGAGTGGCTGGCGGTGCTGGACCGGCTCACCGACGCCGACCTGGACGCCACCGCCCCCTTCCCCTGGCCGGACAGCCCCGAACTGACCGTCGCCCACATGATCGCCTGGGTCAACTCCGAACTGATGAAGAACATCACCGAGATCGGCCAGCTCCGCCTGCTCCGCGCCGCGTCCGCCGAATGACAGGCCGGAGATTCTCCGCGCTTCAGTGAGCCGCCCAACGGCCCCGGCCGCGGGCTACTTCGCGGTCGCCGCCGCGCTGTCGCGCTGGGGCGACATGGGCGCGTCGGCCGTCCAGCTCGGGGTGAACATCGCAGGAATGATCATCTCTGGGGTACTGACGCTCCTCGTGCAGAGGGCCTACCGGTCCCGGTTCGGCATGCGCCTTCCGGTACCCCCCGGCAGGCGGTGAACCGCCCTTTTGGACGAGGGGAACTCCTTCGTACGACTGAGGTGTCCGTCCGCGACGGCGGATAGTGTCCCGGTATGACTATCCTCGCCACCGAGGGACTGACCAGACGTTTCCCCCGGGTGACGGCGCTCGACCAGCTCACCGTCACCGTCGGCCCCGGTGTGACCGGTCTGGTCGGCGCCAACGGCGCGGGCAAGTCCACGCTGATCAAGATCCTGCTCGGCCTGCTCGAACCCAGCGCCGGCCGCGCCCAGGTGCTGGGCATGGACACCGCGACCAGGGGCGCGGAGATCCGCCGGATCGTGGGCTACATGCCCGAGCACGACTGCCTGCCGCCCGATCTGTCCGCCACCGAGTTCACCGTGCACATGGCCCAGATGTCCGGCCTGCCGCGCACCGCGGCCCGCGAACGCGCCGCCGACGTGCTGCGCCACGTCGGGCTGTACGAGGAGCGCTACCGCGCGATGGGCGGCTACTCCACCGGCATGAAGCAGCGGGTTAAGCTGGCCCAGGCCCTGGTGCACGACCCGCGCCTGGTCCTGCTGGACGAGCCCACCAACGGCCTCGACCCGCAGGGCCGTGACGAGATGCTCGCGCTGATCCGCAGGATCGGCTCGGAGTTCGGCATCAGCGTGCTGGTCACCTCCCACCTGCTGGGCGAGCTTGAGCGGGTCTGCGACCACGTCATCGTGATCGACGGCGGCAAGCTGCTGCGCTCCTCGGCCATCGGGGAGTTCACCCAGCAGACCCAGACCGTGACCGTCGAGGTGGAGGAGGGCCAGGACGCGCTCGTGGCCCGGCTGACCGAGCTGGGCGAGACCGTCACCCCGCACGGCAGGATGCTGCTCGTCCACGTCCGCGCGCCGGAGACCTTTGATGTCCTCCGCGACGCCGTCTGCGAGCTCGACCTCTGCCTCGTCCGCCTGGAACAGGGGCGCCAGCGCATCGAGGACGTCTTCAGGGAGCCGGCCAATGTCTGAACCCACGGGTGTCATCCACGACATCGGATACCGCCACTACGACGGGGTACGGCTCGGCCGGGACCACGCCACCGCCGCGCTGACCGTGCACAGCCTGCGCGGGATCTTCGGGCTCGGCCGCACCGCCCGCTCCAAGATCATTCCTTTCATGCTGGTGGGCATCATGTTCCTGCCCGCCGTCGTCTCCATCGCGGCGATGGCGCTGATCAAGCAGGAGGGCATGCGCTACACCGATTACGCGGTCTTCATGCAGGTCGTGCTCGCGATCTTCCTGGCCTCCCAGTCGCCGTACGCCGTCGCCCCCGACCTGCGCTTCCGGGTGCTGCCGCTCTACCTGTCGCGCCCGGTGACGCTCTGGGACTACGTCGGGGCGAAGCTGGCGGCGATGACCGCGGCGATGTTCCTGCTGCTGGCGGTGCCGCTCACCGTGCTGTTCATCGGTGAGGTGGTCATCGACCTGCCCGGCGACACGCACACCGTCGAATACCTCACCAGCATGGCCGGCGCGGTCGGCTACGCGCTGCTGCTGGCCTGTCTCGGCATCGCCATCGCCTCGTTCACCCCCAGACGCGGTCTGGGCGTGGCCTCGGTCATCGCCCTCTACCTGCTCACCTCCGCCGTCTCCACGGTGCTGTACGGGGTGCTGGAGTCGATGGGCGACGACGCCACCGCCGCGTGGGCCTGGCTGATCAACCCGTTCTTCCTGGTGGACGCCGCCGTGCACGTCGGAATCTTCGGGGCGACCCCCGCCTCGAACGTCATCTACCCCTCGGGCGCGGGCAGCCTGGTCGCCGGAGTGATCATGATCGTGCTGATCGGCCTGTCCGTGACGGCCCTGATCGCGCGCTACCGGAAGGCGGCCTCCCGATGAGGATCGAACTGGCCCAGGTCTCCCGCTGGTACGGCAACGTGGTCGCCGTCAACGACATCACCATGACCGTCGGCCCCGGCGTCACCGGGCTGCTCGGCCCGAACGGCGCGGGCAAGTCCACGCTGCTGCACATGATGGCCGGGTTCCTGGCGCCCTCGGGCGGCACCGTCGCCCTGGACGGCGACCGGATCTGGCGCAACCACCAGATCTACCGCTCCATCGGCCTGGTCCCCGAGCGCGAGGCCGTCTACGGCTTCCTCACCGGCTGGCAGTTCGTGCTGTCCAGCGCGAAGCTGCACCGCCTGCCCGACCCCGAGGACGCCGCCCGCAAGGCGCTCGCCCTGGTGGAGATGGAGAGCGCCAAGGACCGCAGGATCGAGACGTACTCCAAGGGCATGCGCCAGCGCGTCAAGGTGGCCGCCGCCCTGGTGCACGACCCCCAGGTCCTGCTGCTCGACGAGCCGTTCAACGGCATGGACCCCCGCCAGCGCCTGCACCTGATGGACCTGGTCAGCGCCATGGGCGCGGCGGGCAAGACCATCCTGTTCAGCTCGCACATCCTGGAGGAGGTGGAACGCGTCGCCCAGCACATCGAGGTGCTGGTCGCGGGCCGGCACGCCGCCTCCGGGGACTTCCGTGAGATCCGCCGCCGGATGACCGACCGCCCGCACCTGTTCCGGGTCCGCTCCAGCGACGACCGCCGCCTGGCGTCCGCGCTGATCGCCGACGCCTCCTCGGGCGCGGTCTCGCTGACCGAGGCGGGCCTGGAGGTGCAGGCGGTCGACTTCCGGCGCTTCACCCGCCTGCTGCCCAGGGTCGCCAGGGACGCGGACGTACGGGTCTGGCAGGTCTCCCCCGCCGACGAGGACCTGGAGAGCGTCTTCTCCTACCTGATCAACAGGAGCAGCTGATCATGAACGGTGTCATCGCCGGAATCTCCTACCGGGCCCTCCTCGGCCGCCGCCGGATCTGGCTGCTGATCATGCTGCCCCTGGTGCTGGTCGTCATGGCGGCCCTGCTGAACCTCATCGGCGCCGCCGACGAGCGGACCGCGGTCACGCTCATGCGGACCTTCGCCATCGGCACCATGCTGCCGCTGCTCGGCCTGATCGCCGGGACCGGGGTGATCGCCCCCGAGATCGACGACGGCACGATCATCCACCTGCTGGCCAAGCCGATCTCCCGCCCGGTGATCGCGCAGACCAAGTTCGTGGTCGCCGCCTCGATGCTCGCGTTGTTCGCCGCCGTACCGACCTTCGTCGCGGCCTACCTGCTGGTCAACCTCGAATCCGGGATCGCCTACGGCTTCGCCCTCGGTGCCCTGGTCGGCGGGATCGCGTACGCGGCGGTGTTCATGCTGCTGGGTGTGCTGACCCGGCACGCGGTCACCATCGGCATCGTCTACGCGCTCGTCTGGGAGGGCGTGGTGGGCAACTTCGTCCCCGGTGCCCGGAGGTTCTCCATCCAGCAGTGGGCCCAGTCGATCGCCGACCAGGTGTCCTCCTCACCGTTCTTCTCCACCGAGATCACCCTCGGCTTCGCCGTACCGGCCCTGCTGATCATCACCGTCGGCGCGGTGGTCTGGTCGGGCCAGCGCCTCCGCGGCTTCTCCCTCACCGGCGACGAGTAGGCCGTGGGCACCCCCACGGCCGGGGGTGCCCACATACCGGTTCATCTCGCCCGTGTCATGAGGCTGGGCGCGGATCGTTACGAGGGCGACCGCCCCAGGTGACGGCGGAGTCTGGTGCGGCGGAGGACCAGGAGCACGGTCAGGGCCAGGGCCAGCAGACCGGCGCCCGCACCCGCGTACCACAGGCGGCCGGTCACGGGGTTGGCCGCCTCGTGCGCGGCCGCCTCGGCGGCCGCGCCGGCCGGCAGCTGGTCGGAGTGGGTGGCGCAGACCAGGGGCTTGTCGTCCGTCTTGACGCTCGCACAGGCGACGGTGGCCAGGCGGAGCAGGTCCTCCGGGGTGTCTCGCACCTCGGCGGTGGTGTGGAAGACGGCCTTCTTGCCCGCCGGCACATCGGCGGTCCAGAGGACCTGGCCCTCCTCCGCCCGGCCCTGACCGTCGGCCGAGACGAAGTGCAGGCCGGTCGGCAGGCTCTGGGTGATCCTGAGCTCACGCGCCTTGTCCGTGCCGACGTTGTTGACGGTGACGGTGTAGGTGAACCGGTCCCCCGCCTCGGCGGTGGTCTGGCCGTTGTCGATGCTGATGCTCAGCCTGGGGGCGGCCACGATGGCCGCCTTCACCTCCTTGTCGTCGGGGTGCGGTTTGAGCGCGAACGCCGCCGAGGGTGTGGCAAGGGCGACGACCAGGACCGCGCCGGGTCCGCAGAGAGCGGCGGCACGCCGCGTGATCACTGCCATGGCTTGCTCCTTCACGTTGTTCGGGTTCGAGTGAGAGGTGCCTGGTGGACCCCACCGAGTTCCCGGCGGGGGCGTCTGCGCGTCAACTGGCCGTCGCGACGTAGGTGAGCGTCGCCGAATAGCCGCCGACCGGGACAAAGGGGATGTAACCCTCGAAGTCATTGCCGATGGCGTCCCCGCCGGGAGCGGACGGACCGTCCTGCTGGTGGACGAGTACCGGGGTGCCGACTGAGACGGCCTGGAAGGCCGACGTGCCGCTCTCGCGCACGCGCAGGTTCCCGATCGGGATGGTGACGTCGTTGCCGGGCTGGTCCGAGGTGAGCTCGGCCGAATCCGCCTGCACGGTGACGCTGTAGCCGTCGACGCTGTTCGTGATGACGGTCATGGTCACGGCTCCGTTGCTCCTGGCCGTCGAATCCGGAGTGCCTGCCAAGACGAAGCTGCTGGTCAGGTCGGCGAGGGTGATACTGGTGGGGGTCAAGGTGATCACGACCGAGCACCGCGGGTCGGTGCCCCCGACCGGACAGTTGCTACCCGTCGTCGCCGAGGTGACCCGATTGTCGAGAGTTCCGTCACCCATGACCTCCTCACCCGCGACCTCCTCATCGGTGACGACGGTGAAGGTGATGACCGCGCTCGCCTCCATCGGCAGCGCTCCGGTCCAGCCGAGGATGCCGTCGGCATAGGTGACGGTGCCGGTGGAGGCGCTCGCGTCGTTGTTGTAGACGGCGTCGTCGAGCACCCCGGCCAGCGAGTCGGTGACCGCGGCAGCGGCGTACGGGGTCTCACCGGTGTTCGTGACCGTGATCGTGTACTGGACGGTGGCCTCCGCCACCACGGCACCGCTGTTGTTCGCGGTCTTGGTGATGGTGAGACCGGGGGTCAGGACGGTGACGGTCGTGGTGCAGCGCGGATCGTCTCCCCCTTCGGGGCAGGTCGATCCGGCGGTGGCGGAGACGACGGTAGTGGTCATGATCTTGTCGCCCGAAGGAGGGTGGATGCCGGTGATCGAGTAGGTGACCGTGGCGGTGGCGCCGATGGCGAGGTCGCCACTCCAGCCGAGGACGCCGTCGGCGAAGGTGACGGTGCCGACGGAGGCGGTCGCGTCGTTGCCGTAGGTGGCGTCGTCGAGCACCCCGGCCAGCGACTCGGTGAACGCGGCACCGACGTAGGCGGTCTCACCGGTGTTGACCAGGGTCACCGTGTAGTGGACGGCGCCCCCGGCGACGACGGTGCCGGTGTCGGCGGTCTGCGTGATCGTGAGCCGCGGCACCAGGACACGCACGAGTGCCGCGCACGCCGGGTCGGTGCTGCCCGCCGGGCAGCTGCTGCCCGGCGTGGTGGAGCTCACGCCGCTGGTCAGGGCCTTGTCCCCGGGGTCGGGATCCTTCACCATGATGGAGTAGGTGATCGCGGTGCTCGCGCCCATCGCGAGGGCGCCGGTCCAGGTCAGTTTCGGCGCGGTGTAGTCGAAGACGCCGGTGGAGGCACTCGCGTCGCCGTTGTAGACGGCGTCGGGGAACACCCCGTCGAGCGCGGCGACCACGGAGGCCGCGGCGTAGTCCGTCTGCCCGGTGTTGGTGACCGTGATCGTGTAGCCGACCGTGCTCCCGGGGGTCGTGGTCGCCGTGTCGGCGGTCATGGCGATGCTCAGTGCCGGGATCAGGATGGTGACGGTCGCGGTGCAGGCCGGGGCGGTGCCGCCCACCGGGCAGGTGCTGCCCGGTGTGGACGAGGAGACGACGCTGGTCATGCTCGTGTCTCCGGTGTTGGGGTCGGCGGCCTTCACCGTGTATGTGACGGTCACGGTCGCCCCGACCGCCATATCGCCGGTCCAGGTCAGGGTCTGCCCGGCAACGGCGACCGTGCCGGCCGTGGCGATCGCGTCATTGTCGTAGACGGCCTCGTCCAGCACGTCGGCGAGAGCGTTCACGACGCTCACGCCTTCGTACGGGGTCTGGCCGGTGTTGGCGATCGTGATCGTGAAACGGGTGACGCCGCCGGGGGTCGTGGTCGGCCGGCCGGCGGCGATGGAGACGGCCAGTCCGGGGATGAGCACGGTCACCGTCGAGGTACAGGCCGGGGTGCCGCCCCCCACCGGGCAGGTGCTGCCCGGTGCGCCGGAGGCGACGGTGTCGGTGAGCAGCAGGTTGCCGGTGACCGGATTGTTGACGGTGACCGAGTAGCCGATGGTCACCGTCACCCCGACCGCCAGATCACCGCTCCAGGTCAGGGTCTGCCCGACAACGGCGACCGTGCCGGCCGTGGCGGTCGCGTCCCCGTTGTAGTCGGCGTCGTCCAGCACCGCCGCCAGCGGATCGGTGACGGTCACGCCGGTGTAGTCCGTCTGCCCGGTGTTGGTGGCCGTGATCGTGTAGCCGACCGTGCCGCCGGGGGTCGTGGTCGCCGTGTCGGCGGTCTTGACGATGGTCAGCGCCGGGACGAGCACGGTGACGAGCGTCGTGCACGCCGGGACGGAGCCGGTGGACGGGCAGGTGCTGCCCAGCGTGTCGGAGGAGACCTCGTTTTCGATCAGCTTGTCACCCAGGTCGGGGTTGTTCACGGTGACCGAGTAGGTGATCGTCGCACTCGCGCCGACCGCCAGGTCACCGGTCCAGGTCAGGCCGGGGCCGGTGAAGGCGACGGTGCCGCTGGCAGCGCTCGCGTCGCCGTTGTAGACGGCGTCGGTGAGCACCTGCGAGAGATCGTCGGTCGCCGTCGCCCCGGTGTACGGGGTCTGGCCGGTGTTGGCGACCGTGGTCGTGTAGGTGATGGTCCCGCCGGGAGTGACCGTCGTCCGGTCCGCGCTCGTGGAGAGGGCCAGGACGGGGGTCAGCACGGTGACCGTCGAGGCACAGAGCGGGTCGGTGCTCCCCACCGGGCAGTTGTTGCCCAGCGCGTCGGAGGTCATGACGGCGTTGAGCACCTTGTCGCCCGGATCGGGGTTCTGCACCCTTACCGAGAAGGTGATGGTGACATTCGTGCCGATCGGGAGAAGACCGGTCCACACCATCTGGCTGGTCGCGGAGGTGAAGGCGAGGTTGCCCGACGAGGCCGTTCCGTCACCGTTGTAGACCGCGTCGTCGAGGACCCCGGCGAGCAGGCCGTTCACGGTGGTGCGGCTGGTGTACGGCGTCTGCCCGGTGTTGGCGACCGTGACCGTGTAGGTGACGACGCCGGTCGGGACGGCGGTGACGACGTCCGCCACCATAGTGATCTTGATTCTGGAGATCAGGACCTCGTCGAAGCAGCGGGGGGCCGTGCTTCCGGTCGGGCAGGTACTGCCCGCGGTGGCCGAGGTGACCGTGTTGGTCAGCTTCTGGTCACCGGTACCGGGGGTGTTCGTCGTGACGCTGTAGGTGAGGGTGACCCCCTGTCCGGGGTTGAGAGCTCCGGTCCAGGTCAGATTGGGACTGGTGAAGGTGACGGTGCCGCGCGTGGCGCTCGCGTCGCCGTTGTAGACGGCGTCGTCCAGCACCCCGGCCAGCGCGTCGGTGAACGTCGCCGCGGCGAAGGGGACCTGTCCGGTGTTGGTGGCGGTGACCGTGTAGGTGACCGTCCCCCCGGGGGTGGTCGACGTGACGCCGGGCGTCTTCACGATCGTCAGGAGTGGCGTGAGAACGACGATCCCCGAACGGCAGGCCGAGCTCCCGCTGCCGGGCGGGCAGGTGCTGCCCATCTCGGTGGAGGCGACGTCGTTGCTCAGAAGCTTGTCACCGGTGGGGGGGCTGATCGAGGTGACGGAGTAGGTGACGGTCGCGGTCGCGCCGACCGCCAGGTCACCGGTCCAGGTCAGGACCTCGTCCGCGAGGCGGACCGTGCCGGTCGTCGCCGCCGCGTCGCCGTTGTACGTCGCCGCGTCCAGCACCCCGGTCAGCGAGTCGGTGACGACGGCGCCGGTGTACGCGCTGTTCCCGCTGTTGGCGATCGTGACGGTGTAGGCCACCGGGCCGCCGGGGACCACCACGCTCCGGTCCGCGACCTTGGTGATCGTCAGACCGGGGGTCAGCACGGTGACCGAGGTGGTGCAGCCGGGAGCGGTCGTCACGGGACAGCCGCTGCCCTGTGCCGAGGAGACCGAGGTGAGGGTGATCAGCTTGTCGCCGGTGTCGGGGTTGTTCACCGTGAGGCTGCCGGTCAGCGTGACACTGCCGCCCACCGGAATGTTCCCGGTCCAGGTCAGCCCGTCGAGGCCCAGTGACAGCGATCCGGAGGTGGCGCTCTGGTCCCCGTTGGAGACGCTGTCGTCGACGCCCTCGATCCCGTTGAACAGGACGCTGATCCCGTTGTACGGCGTCTGTCCGGCGTTGGTCATCACCGACGTGTAGTGCACCACCTCGCCCGGCAGGTAGGTCGCCGCGTTGGACGTGGTCACGATGGTCAGCTTGGCCACGGTCACGGTGACCGAGCAGCGCGGATCGGTGCTCGCCGCGGCGCAGTTGCCATCCGGTGAGGTCGAGACCAGGGTGTTGACGAGGTTCCCGTCGGGCGAGGTGTTCACCGTCACCGAGTAGACGACCGTGGTCGACCCGCCGGCCGGGACGGTTCCGGTCCAGGTCAGGTCAGGCGCGGTGTAGCCGACGGTGCCCGTGCCCGCCACGGCGTCGTTGTTGTAGGTGCTGTCGTCCAGGACGTCGGTCAGATCGTCGGTGAACGTCGCGCCGACGTAGGGCGTCAGCCCGCTGTTGCTGATCGTGACGGTGTAGGTGACCGTCTCACCATGCCCGGCCGAGGGGGTGCTCGCGGCCTTGTCGAAGGTCAGCGTGGTGAGCCCGGTGACCGGGACGCTGGTGCCGCAGCGGGGGTCGGTCCCACCGGACGGGCAGTTGTTGCCGGAAGTGGTGGAGGTGATCGTGCTCACCAGGTTCGCGTCACCGATCACCGGGTTGTCGACGGTGACCGAGTAGGTGATCGTCGCGCTCGCGCCGGGCACGAGGTTTCCGGTCCAGGTCAGGTTGGGGCTGGTGTAGGACATGCTGCCGGTCGTCGCCGTCGCGCCGCCGTTGTAGACCGCGTCGTCCAGCACACCCGCCAGCGACTCGGTGAACGTCGCCCCCGTGTAGGGAAGCTGCCCGGTGTTGGTGACGGTGATCGTGTAGGTGACCGTGCTCCCCGGCACCGCCGTGGTGGGAACGTCGGTCTGGGTGATGGTCAGCGCGGGGATGAGCACGATCACGGTGCTGGTGCACTGCGCGTTGCCACTCGCCGGAGCGCAGTTGCCGCCGATGGTGGGCGAGGAGATCGTGCCGGTCAGGTTCCTGTCGCCGGGGTCGGGGTTTCGTACGGTGACCGAGTAGGTGATCGTCGCGCTCGCCCCGACCGCCAGATCGCCGGTCCAGGTCAGGTTGGGGGCGGCGTAGGAGACGGTGCCTCTCGTCGCCGACACGTCGCCGTTGTAGACCGCGTCGTCCAGCATGCCCGCCAGCGACTCGGTGAACGTCGCACCGGTGTACGGCGTCTGCCCGGAGTTGGTGACGGTGACCGTGTAGTTGACGGTGCCACCCTGGACCGTGACGGGGGTGTCGGCGATGTTGGTGATCGTCAGACCGGGGACGACGACGTTGAGCAGGGCCGTGCAGCGGGGGTCGGAGCCGCCGGCCGGGCAGTTGTTACCGGGAGCGGCCGAGACCAGGGTACCGGTGACGATCTTGTCCCCGGTGGGGGGATTCTTCACGGTAAGAGTGCCGGTGACCGTGACGGTGCCCCCGACGGGAATGTTGCCGGTCCAGGTGATGGCCGTGGCGCCGAGGACCAGCGTCCCCGAACTCGCGGTCTGGTCCCCGTTGGGGACGGCGTCGTCGACGGTGCCGGCGATCGGACTGGAAATGCTGATCCCCGTATAGGGCACCTTCCCGGTGTTGCTGAACGTGGCGTTGAGCCGGATCGTCGACCCCGGTGTGGCACTGCTCCCGACGTAACTCTGCGAGATGACCAGCCGCGCCACCGCCACCACGACGGTGCAGCGCGAATCGGTGCCCCCTGCCGGGCAGTTGCTCCCCGTGGTGGGCGAGACGGCGGTGCTGGAGAGCAGCGCGTCTCCGGTGTCGGGATTGTTGACGGTGACCGAGTAGGTGATCGTGGCACTCGCGCCGACCGCCAGGTTACCGGTCCAGCCCAGGTTGGACCCGGCGAGGGTGACCGTACCCGTCGTGGCCCCGGCGTCCGCGTTGTAGGTCGCGTCGTCCAGCACCCCGGTCAGCAGGTCGGTGACGGCGGCCCCGGTGTACGGGGTCTGCCCGGAGTTGGTGACGGTGGCCGTGTAGTGGACGGTGGCCCCGGGCGTCGTCGTGCCGGTGTCCGCGCTCACCACGATGGTCAGCCTCGGCACCAGGACTGTCACCACCGAGACGCACCTCGGGCCGGTGCTCCCCGCCGGGCAGGTGCTGCCCGGGGCGGACGACACCGCGGTGTTGGTCATCACCTTGTCGCCGCGGTCGGGGTTTCGCACGGTGACCGAGTAGGTGACGGTCGCGCTCGCCCCGATCGCCAGGTCACCGGTCCAGGTCAGGTTGGGAGCGGCGAAGGAGACGGTGCCGGTCGTCGCGGTCGCGTCGCCGTTGTAGTCGGCGTCGTTGAACACCTGGGCCAGCTGGTTGGTGACCTGGGCGCCGCTGTAGGGGGTCTGCCCGGTGTTGGTCACCGTCGTCGTGTAGGTGACCGTGCCACCCGGCGTGGTCGTCTGGGTGTCGGCGGTGTTCGTGATCGTCAACGCCGGGACCAGGACGGTGACCAGGGTGAAGCAGCCAGGCGCCGTCGCACCGATGACCGGGCAGCCGCTGCCCGGAGCGGCGGACGTGACGGCGCTTCTCAGGACCTTGTCGCCGGTGTCGGAGTTGTTCACGGTGACCGAGTAGGTGATCGTGGCACTCGCCCCGACCGCGATGTCCCCGCCCCAGGTGACCGAACCGTTCGGGGACACGCTGA
Organism: Streptosporangium sp. NPDC001681; assembly: GCF_040298085.1. NCBI lineage: Bacteria > Bacillati > Actinomycetota > Actinomycetes > Streptosporangiales > Streptosporangiaceae > Streptosporangium > Streptosporangium sp. NPDC001681. The sequence continues at coordinate 71,137 of NZ_JBEOZN010000012.1, forward strand.
CACTGCCCGAACTGGCCGTGAGGTCGCCGTTGTAGGTCGCGTCGTCGAGCGTGGCCGAGACATCGATCACGGCACTGATGCCCGTGTACGGGGTCTGCCCGGTGTTGGCCAGCGTGGTGGTGTAATTCACGACGCCCCCCGGGGTCGTCGTGGCCACGTCCGCCCCGGTGTTGATCGTCAGCTGCGGGACGAGGACCGTCACGCTGCTGGCGCACCGGGCGTCGCCGCTGCCCGCGGGGCAGTTACTGCCGGCGGTGGCCGAGGTGAGGGTGTCGGTCAGCGTCCTGTTCCCGGTGTCGGGGTTGTTGACGGTGACCGAGTAGGTGATCGTGGCGCTCGCCCCGACCGCGAGGTTGCCGGTCCAGGTCAGCGTGGAGCTCGCGAAGCCGACCGAGCCGCTGGTCGCGGCGGCGTCCGCGTTGTAGGTCGCGTCGTCCAGCACCCCGCCCAGCGCGTCCGCGAACGTCGCACCGGTGTAGGCGGTCTGCCCCGAGTTGGTGACCAGCACCGTGTAGTTCACGACCGAACCGGGGGTCGTGGTCGACGTGCCGACCGACTTGGCGATCGTCAGGCCGGGGATCAGGACCGTGACGGTGCTGAAGCACCCGGGGGCCTGGTTGCCCACCGGGCAGTTGTTGCCCGGTGCGGCCGAGGTGACGGCGGTCCGGAGGACCCTGTCTCCGGTGTCGGGATTGTTCACGGTGACCGAGCCGGTGATGGTGACGCTCGCGCCGATGGCAAGGTCACCTGTCCAGGTGAAGGTGCCGTTCAGGTTGTTGACGACGGTGCCCGACGTCGCGGAGAGGCTGCCGTTGACCGTCGCGTCGTCCAGCACGCCCGCCAGCGAGGCGGTGAAACTCGTCCCGGCGTACGGGGTCTGCCCGGTGTTGGCAGCCGTCAACGTGTAGTTCACGACCGAGCCCGGCGTGGCCGTGGCCACGTCCGCGCTGCTGCTGATCGTGAGACCCGGAACCAGGACCGTGACGGTGGCGGTGCACGACGCGGCGCGGTTGCCGGCCGGACAGGTGCTGCCGGGGGTGCCGGAGGTGATCGTGTTGGAGACGGTCCGATCCCCGCCGTCGGGGTTTCGCACCGTGGCCGAGTAGGTGATGTTCGCGCTCGCGCCGGGAGCGAGGTTGCCGGTCCAGGTCAGGTTGGGGCCGAGGTACGACACGCTGCCGCTGGAGGCGGTCGCGTCCGCGTTGTAGACGGCGTCGTCGAGCAGGCCGGCCATCGAGTCGACGAACGTCGCGCCGGTGTACGGGGTCTGACCGTTGTTCGTCACCGTGACGGTGTAGCCGATCGTCCCTCCGGGAGTCGTCGTCGCGACGCTGGCGACCTTGGCGATGGACAGGCCGGATACGGTCACCGTGGCGGAGCATCGGGGGTCGCCGCCGCCACTCGGGCAGGTGCTGCCGACGGTCGACGAGGTCACCGCGTTGGCCAGCACCTTGTTACCGGCGCCTGGGCTGCTCACCGTGACCGAGTAGGTGATGGTGGCGACTCCGCCGGCCGGCACGTTTCCGGCCCAGTTCAGGGTCTGACCGGTCACCGAGACCGAGCCGATGTTCGCGGACGCGTCACCGTTGTAGGTCGCGTCGTCGAGGACATCCGCCAGCGGGTCGGTCAGTGTCGCCCCGTTGAAGGCACTCGACCCGGTGTTGTTCACGGTGATCGTGTAGGTGAGCCTGTCACCAGGTACCACCGAGGAGGCGCCGGCCGTCTTGACCATGACCAGCGGTCCGGCCACCATGACCAGGGTCGCGGACTGGGTGGCGGCCAGGCCGGCGGCGTCGACCACCCGGAAGGTGACGGGGTAGCTGCCCGTCGTGGTCGGGGTGCCTGACAGCAGACCGGTGGAGGCGTTCAGGGTGAGCCCAGGGGGCAGGCTGCCCGCGCTGACCGACCAGGTGTAGGGCGTGACCCCTCCGCCGACGGTCAGCGGGACGCTGTAGGAGACTCCGACCTGCCCTGCCGGTGGCGCGGGGAAGGTGAACGCCGGCAGCGCCGCGATCGTCAGGCTCACCGTCCTGGTGTCGCTCTGGTTCAGGGCGTCGAGCACCTTGACGGAGAAGGAGAAGGCGCCTCCGGCCGTCGGGGTGCCCGAAAGCACGCCGGTGGAGGCGTTCAGGGTCAGCCCCGGTGGCAGACTGCCCGCCGTGACCGACCAGACGTACGGCGCGGTCCCCCCGGTGACGGTCAGCGGGATGCTGTAGGGGATGCTCACCTCGCCGTTGGGCGGCGCCGGGAACGTCAGAACGGGTGCCGCCGCGATGACCAGGGTGACCGCCCGGGTGGCGGTCACGTTGCTGGCGTCCGTCACCTGAGCGGTGAAGGAGTAGCCACCTCCCAGAGTGGGGGTGCCGGACAGCACGCCGGTGGAGGCGTTCAGGGTGAGTCCCGGCGGCAGGCTGCCCGCGCTGACCGACCACACGTACGGGGTCGTACCACCGGTGACCGTCAGCGGCACGCTGTAGGCGACGTTCACCTCACCGGCAGGCGGCGCGGCGAAGGTGAACGCGGGAGCGGAGTTGGGGACGACGGTGGCCGACAGGTCGGACGGCGCGCCGGAGCCCGCCGCGTTCACGGCGGCTACGGTGAACCGGTACGAGGTCCCCGGTGTCAGACCGGTGACGACCTGGGTGGTCGCATTGCTGTTGAACGTCTGGGGCGACTGCGCGACGCCACCGATGTAGGGCGTGACGATGTAGCCGGTGATGTCGCTGCCGTTGGTCGCCGGTGCCGTCCAGGTGAGGTTCGCCGAGGAGGTTCCGGCGGTGGCCGAGGCGACGGTCGGCTTACCGGGAACGGCGTACGGGGTGACCGCGTTGGACGCCGGACTGGCCGACCCGGTGCCGAAGGCGTTCGTGGCGGTCACCGTGAAGGTGTACGACACACCGGTGGTCAGCCCGCTCAGCGTCCGGGTGGTGGTCGAGGCGTCATAGGCCACCGAGGTCTGGGCCACCCCGTTTTTGTACGGGGTCACCAGGTAACCGGTGATGGCGCTGCCGTTGTTGTTCGGCGCCGTCCAGGTCACCGTGGCGCTGCTCACCCCCGCCGTGGCGGTGGGGGCGGCGGGCGTGGCCGGGGAGGCGGCATAGATGTAGGTGGCGGACGCGGCGAGTCCCAGGGTGACCACGGTGACCGACACCGACGCGCTGGCGGCTCGGGCCGGCATGGCGGGAATGGTCAACGTGCCGTTGGCATTGGCGGTGAAACACCCGGTGGTGGCCCCCGAGGCGCAGGGCAGCAGGACGACGGCGGTGCCGGCCGCCTGCTCGGCGGCGGTACCGATCATGATGGCCGTCGCGTTGGAGATGTTCGTCCCGCTCACGATGTTCGAGGAGCCACCGGAGATCGACCCCGTCGTCGAACTCAGGCTGATGCCGCTGGGCGCCGACGGCAGCGTTCCCTGGGTCGTCGTCGTCGAGTAGGCGGGGTTGGCGTCGATCGACGAGGAGGTGACCACGGTCGCGGTCTGGATCAGGGTCTGGGTGACACCGGTCCCGGTGACAACGCCCGTCACCGTGATCGGCGGTAACGTCGCTCCGGCCGCGAACGGGACGTTGCTGTTGGTGCACGTGACGGACTGCCCGACCGGCGCCGCGCAGACCCATCCCGTTCCGTAGGCGCCGGTGGGCACCACCCCGGCCGGCATGGTCTGGGTCATCGAGATCGGCGAGGACTCCGCGATGCTGTCCGTGCCGACGCCGGAGACGACGCTGTAGGTCACGGGGGCGCCCGGCGCCGGCGTCGTGGCGCTGTAGCCGGTCTGTGCGACGGTCAGCTGGGGGACCGAACTGGTCGTGGTCACCGTGGCCGCGTCGACCTCGTGGAAGTCGGTCACGCTTCCGGTGGAGGCCACCCAGCCGAAGGCCAGTTGCCGGGGAGTCCCGTTGGCGTTCAGCCAGCTCGCCGGGTACAGGCCGGTGGGAACCGTCGGAAGGCTACCGGTCAGGGTCTTGTTCGTACCGCCCACCAGAGTGACCACCACCACGTAACTGCCGGGCGGGACCACCAGTCCGGCGGCGGTGGTCAGCGACACCGCGGTGGGGTTGATACCGATCTGAACAGGAACGGCGGTACGGCTGGTCGCCCGCAGCGCCAGCGGGGTGGCGCTCGTCGAGGCGGCCGTGGTGTTGAGCGCGCAGTATCCGACGGTGCCGTTGCCCGGCCCGCGGATGACGACCTGGCCGGGCACCCGGACACCCGTGCCCGACAGGTTCGTGCAGCCGGTTCCCTGGTAGGTGCTGCTGCTGAAGTTTCCGTACACGTCGAGACCGATACCGAGATACCCGTACGCCATGCCGACCACGGAGCTGGTCCCGGAGTAACCGAGGGCGCCGCCCGACTGGCCGATGTTGGCCGGAGACTTGGGGTTCGCCGGATCGACCGCCGCCAGCACGAAGGCGATGCCGTCGGCTCCGCTCCCGCCGTACTGGTAGGTGTTGAACGTCACGTCGAGCCCCTGCGAGGCGGGCACGCTGACCGCGCCGAAGAGGCCGCCCTCCTTGCTCGTCGTCGCGTTCGTCAGGCGCAGCTTGCCCGAGCCCTGACTGTCCGTGTTCCCGCTGCAGCTCTGCAGGACGCCGGTGCCGGTGTTGCCGGAGGCGGTCAGGCAGGCGTAGTTCGACCCGGACGAACCGCTCGGCAGCGCGGGCAGCACCACGGCACCGGTGCCGTTGGCCGTGTTGTTGTGGAAGGGCTGGTTGAACACGACGGTGCCGGCCGCCGACGCGGCCGTCACCGGGGTGAGTACCACGGACGTGCCGAACAGGGCCAGGGTGAGAAACCTGGCGAGCCCCCGCTCGGGCCGCGACAGCGGGCCGGCGGCCCGGGCAATGGTGAACAGCGGCACGCCACCCTCCGATCGGTCGTGATACCAGCGGCCTGCCGCCGTACGGGCGCTGCGCGAGCAGCACGAAGTGCGGTGGCCAGGCCCAGGCAACCGGCTCGATGAGTGGTGTTTCCGGGCGGAAATCTCGCCGCAACCACTGAAAGTGTCTGATCGACTACCGAGAGTGTCAATCAGCGGGAAGTCCGGCGTGGCGACGGGCAGAATCATGCATTATTTGACGAGACAGTCAGAGAATGACAAAAAGCACGGCCCGCACCGGAGTGCGGGCCGTGCTTTCGATATTCCTGCCGGGAGCGGTCGCTCCCGGACGGTCACCGGCCCCTCAGACGCAGGCCGTACGGACGACCTCGGCCAGCCGACCGGCCAGCTGCTCGGCCTGCTCCGCCGAGGCGGCCTCGACCATGACGCGGATCATCGGCTCGGTGCCGCTCGGCCGGATCAGCACCCGGCCGGTCTCCCCCAGCTCCGACTCGGCGGCGGCGACCGCGGCCTCCAGCTCCGGAGCCGAGGCCTTGGCCCGGTCGACGTCCTTGACGTTGACCAGGACCTGCGGCAGGCGGGTCATCACCGAGGCCAGCTCCGCCAGCGACTTCTTCGCCCGCGCCACGACCGCCAGCAGGTGCAGCGAGGTCAGCAGGCCGTCCCCGGTGGTGGCGTGGTCGAGCATCAGGACGTGGCCGGACTGCTCGCCACCCAGGTTGTAACCACCCGCCCTCATGGCCTCCAGGACGTAGCGGTCGCCCACGGCGGTCTCCACCACGTCGATCCCCGCGCTCTTGAGCGCGAGCTTGAAACCCAGGTTGGACATGACCGTGGCCACCACGGTGTCGCCGACCAGCTTCCCCTCGGCGTGCATGGCCATGGCCAGCACCGCCATGATCTGGTCGCCGTCGACGACCTCGCCGGTGTGCGAGACGGCCAGGCAGCGGTCCGCGTCGCCGTCGTAGGCGATGCCCACATCCGCGTTGCGGGAGACGACGATCTGCTGGAGCTTGTCCAGGTGGGTGGAGCCGACCCCGGCGTTGATGTTGAGGCCGTCGGGGCGCGCGCCGATCGTCTCCACCGTGGCCCCGGCCCGCAGCAGCGCCTCGGGAGCCACCATGTGGGCGGCGCCGTGGGCGCAGTCGAGGACCACGTTGAGGCCGTCGAGACGGCAGTCCACCGTGGACAGCACGTGGGACACGTAACGGTCGGCCTCGCCGTACGCCTCGCGCACGCGGCCGACCGAGGCACCGACAGGGCGCTCCCACTTCTCACCGACCCGCTGCTCGATCTCGTTCTCCACCGCGTCCGGCAGCTTGTAGCCGCCACGGGCGAGGAACTTGATCCCGTTGTCCGGGGCGGGGTTGTGGGAGGCGGAGATCATCACGCCCATGTCGGCTCTGAGAGCCGTGGTCAGGTAAGCGACCGCCGGGGTGGGCAGCACGCCGAGCCGGAGAACGTCCACGCCAGACGACGCAAGGCCGGCGACCACCGCGGCCTCCAGGAATTCTCCTGAAGCCCGGGGGTCCCGGCCCACGACGGCGACGGGGCGGCCTCGCCGCCCGACGCTGGCGCTGAACGCCCCGGCATCGCCGAGGACATGAGCCGCGGCCACGGACAGGTCCATGGCGAGCTCGGCCGTGAGGTCGCGTCCCGCGACCCCACGTACCCCGTCGGTGCCGAAAAGGCGCCCCAACTTAACGCTTGCTGTACTGCGGAGCCTTACGGGCCTTCTTGAGACCGTACTTCTTGCGCTCGGTGGCGCGGGCGTCACGGGTCAGGAAGCCTGCCTTCTTCAGCGGCGGGCGGTTGACCTCGACGTCCAGGGCGGTCAGCGCGCGGGAGAGACCCATGCGCAGGGCACCGGCCTGGCCGGTGACGCCACCACCGTTGATGCGGGCGATGACGTCGAACTGGTCCTCGGCGCCAAGAACCACGAAGGGCTCGTTGACGATCTGCTGGTGGACCTTGTTCGGGAAATAGTTCTCAAGCGTACGACCGTTGATCGTCCACTTGCCGGTGCCCGGCACGATGCGCACGCGGGCGACGGACTCCTTGCGGCGCCCAGTGCCGTACGAGTTGCCGGTGGTGATGGGCTTGCGGACGGCGACGTCGCCGCTGACAGTGGACTCGGAGGTGTACTCGGAGGGGAACTCCTCCGCGGAGTACGCTTCCTGATCGCCCTCGATGGGCGTCTCGACACCGGTGGGCTCAGCCACGGTTCTCCTCTAACTTTCCTACTCGGCGTCGGCCGTCGGCCAACGCTGCTGGCGACAAGCAGCTAGCGACTACTGGGCGATCTGGGTGAGCTCGAAGGGCACCGGCTGCTGCGCCTGGTGCGGGTGCTCGGAACCGGAGTAGACCTTGAGCTTCTTGATCATCTTCCGGCCGAGAGCGTTCTTGGGCAGCATGCCCTTCACGGCCTTCTCGACGGCGCGGTCAGGACGCTTGTCCATGAGCTCGCCGTAGGTCATGGAACGCAGACCGCCCGGGTAGCCCGAGTGGCGGTAAGCCTTCTTCTGCTCAAGCTTGTTGCCGGTCAGCGCGATCTTGTCGGCGTTGATGACGATGACGAAGTCACCGGTGTCGACGTGGTTGGCGAAGGTCGGCTTGTGCTTACCGCGAAGCAGGATCGCGACGTGGCTGGCCAGCCGGCCAAGCACGATGTCGGTGGCGTCGATGATGTGCCACTGACGCTCGACTTCGGCAGGCTTGGGTGTGTACGTGCGCACGGTCGTATGCCTTCTTTGGTCGCGTCTTCGGCGCTGTCGGAGATGACAGCAACATGGGTCGGTAGGTGCGGGCACACGACAGCCCGGACCTTCCGTCTCCAGAACAGAGGAGATGACGCCGGACGCGCCGCGTATCGGTCTGCAGAGGAGACCAATTCGCACACAACGAACTAGCAGAGTACCGGCGCGAATGAGCACGAGTCAAAAAGACACGACTCTCCGGCGGTGCCCCTGGCATTCTACCCGGGACCCGGCAGTGCCCGGGAACCGCCACACACGGGCGGGCGATCGGCCATGAGACCGCGGTTCCCGGGAAGCCCGCCACCGGAACCCGGTGAGGAACGTGGATCCGTGACGGTTCCAACACGTTCTCATCATTCTCTTTTTCCTCACCGCAAACATCTCTATCTTTGATAGCGGTATGTGGCAGCTTCCTCACCCCGGGCATACCCAGCGAGCGCGCCTGCGTCGTATGGGGGTGTTCGTGTGCCTGATGACGGTTCTGCTGGTCGGCTTCATCATCGGCCGGGGCAGCCGCGACGAGGAGGCCGCCGACCAGATCTATCTGAACAACCCCGGGTCGACCAGGCCCACGCCCAGCAACGGCGCCCTGGCCGGGCAGGTGGAGCGGGCTCCGCTCGCCCGGGTCGCCCGCCCCTCCGCCCTCCCGACCGTCCCGGCGGACCGGCGCCCGCGCCCCACCCACGACGCCGACACGAAGCTCGGCGGATCCGGCGACGACGGCCCCTCTCGCTACCTGCTCAACGGCAACGGTGACGACGACGCCACCACCCCCGCCCTCGGCGCGATGGAGCGCGAGGTCGTCAGGCTCGTCAACATCGAGCGCAGGCGGGCCGGGTGCGGGCCGCTCCGCATCGACCGGAGGCTGATCTTGTCCGCCAGGAGGCACTCGGCCGGGATGGCGTCCGCCGGCAGCCTCTCCCACACCTCTCCCGACGGCACGTCGCCCTGGGAGCGGATGGACGCCACCGGCTACCGTGACGGCGGCGCGGAGAACATCGGGCGCGGCTACACCTCTCCCGACGAGGCGGTGCGGAACTGGATGGAGACCAGCGGCCACCGGCGCAACATCCTCAACTGCGAGCTCACCGCCACCGGCGTCGGAGCCGTCCAGGGGCCCGACGGGCCGTGGTGGACCCAGGACTTCGGATACTCCTGAGCCAACCGGCCCTGATCCCGGGCTACGCTCGGCGCATGGGTTTTCCCGTGGAGCCGCCGCGCCGCCAGCCTTACAACCGGCCTGACGCGTCGCCGCCCGCACAGGGCCAGCACTGGTTCGACGCCTCGCCGCACAACCGTGCCCCCGAGCCCCCGCGGGCGCCGCAGGCGCCGCCTGTCCAGCCTCCCCCGCCGCAGGAGCGACCCCGGCAGGAGATGTGGAGCCCGTACGACGAGGGCCCCCGCTCGCGCCGCCCGATCTTCATCGCGCTCGGCGCGCTCGCCGCGCTGATCGCCGGGGGCGTCGGCCTGGCCGTGCTGGCCAACTCCGACCCCGCCCCGGTGCCCGGGGCGGCGACCCCCTCGGCCCAGGCCCCCCTCGTGCCGCCCGCCAACATCGCGAACGGCAAGTTCGGCCTCGCCTCCTCCCGCGCCACCGACCCGTACGCCCTCACCCTGAACGAGGTGTTCAAACACCGGAAGATACGGATCGGCAAGCAGAACTACCTGATGACCACGCGCAGGACGGACCGGAAGTGCGGCGAGGCCGTGGTGGGGGACAAGCTGAAGAAGGCCCTCACCGCCGCCAAGTGCACCCAGCTCCTGCGCGCCAGCTTCCGCGACGCCTCGGGGAAGATCATCGGAACCGTGGGAGTCGCCAACCTCAAGACGTCTGCGGGGGCGACCAAGGTCGTCTCGGCCAGTTCGGGCAAGGAGCGGGAAGAGTACATCAAACCGCTTCCAGGTAAGGATAAGGTCACCAAACTTCTCGGAACCGGCGAGGCTTTCGTCGGCGAGTGGCGCCATGGGCACTACGTGGTAATGGTCTGGTTCCAGTACAAAGACGGGCACCTGCCGAAGAAGAACGAGGTCAAGCAACTGAACCAGGCGGCCTTCGGAGCGGCGGACGCGACCGTCACCCCCGCGCTGGAATCGCGTTCGTTGACCGGCAAGCGACCCTGAGCACGGGGCCATACTGTCGCTTTCAGGCATGAATCCGGCAGACGATACAGCCATACCCGCATGATGATCTCCAGCTGTCGCTAGGCTGCCGCGTATGCGTGGCCAGGAATCCGGGTCCGAGCACCGACATGAAGCCGAGGGTTCGGCGACACCGGCGACGCCGCCGCCGAGTTTCGGCCAGCCCTCGCCCCACGTGCCGCGGACCGATCTCGCAGGTGATGAGCAGCCCGGCGGTCCTTCCGCGTGGCCGGAGACGGATCCGGGTGCGGCCCAGCCATGGACGGTCCCCGGCGACGACGGGGCTCCCTACGACTGGTACGCCCAGCCGGAGGACGGCCCGCCGCTGTCCACCGCGCCCATCGTGCCGGGAGCACCGCCCTGGCAGCCGCCTCCGGCCTTCACCGCCGCCGCCGCGGGCATGCAGGTCTGGCCCTCGTCCGGGCAGCAGGCTCCCTGGCCCGCCGCGACCGGCGAGCCGGTGTGGACAGACCAGGAGGAGACCGTCGCCCGCCCGGGAGAACCCGGTGACGTCGCCGTCTGGCCGCCGGACGCGGTCTTCCAGGAGGAGCGCGGCGGGGGCGAGAAGACGGCCGACGTCCGCGCCGCCTCACCCCGGCAGGCCCCCCTCGCCCACCAGGACCCGCCGCCCCAGGCTCCCGCCCCCTCTTCCGGCGGTCCCCAGGACGACTCCCAGGACGTCCGCCAGGACAGTGACCGATCCGTGCCGGCGGCTCGGCCCCCCGTGTCCGCACCCGTCGCGCAGCCCGTGGCGACCGAGCCGGAGCCGATCTCGCAGGCGCCCCTGCCGGCCACCGAGCAGACCGCTCCCGCCCGGACACCTCCGGCCGCCTCCGGCCCGCCCGCACCGCTCTTCACCCCCGCGGAGCAGGTGACCCCGCCCAGCGGCGTCCCGGCGGTCGCCTCGCCGTTCCCGCTCCCCGCCTTCCCTCCCCCGCCGGTGACGTCCCCATCCGCGAGCGAGCCGCCGGCACCCCCGAGCGACCCGGCGGCGACGCGCGGGCCGTTCACCCCGCTCTCCGCGTTCACCCCCGAGCCGCCCCCCACTCCCCCACCGCCTACCCGCGGCAAGGCCGGCACGACGCTGCTCGCGGCCGTGGTCGCGGTCGTGGTGGTCGGCATCGGCGTCGGGGCCTTCTTCGCCTACCAGTCGTTCAACGCCAAGCAGGCGGCGAACGCGGCGGATCCGATCCTCGGTCCGGGAAAGATCGACCCCACCGACAAACTGGACATCACCAGTGAGCCCGAGCCGATCAACACCACGATGCTCAACTCCGAGAAGACCGACCCGGGCAAGATGACCGTGGCCGACGCCTTCGTCAAGAAGGTGTCCGTGGCGGGGACGACGTTCACCCGGGTCAAGACCAACCTCACCGAGCAGTGCCAGAAGGCCGCGACCGGCAGGTTCGCCGGCACCCTGCGCAGCCAGGAATGCCGCCGGGTGCTGCGGGCCACGTACGTGGACAGCAAGCGCAGGTACGCCGTGACCACCGGGATCGCCGTGCTTCCCACCCGCGAGTCCGCGGTCGCCGCGGACCGGGCCAAGGACCTGGAGCGCAACCTCTGGTTCCGCGGCCTGCCCTCGGCCGCCGGCACGGGCGGTGAGCGGGTGCACATCGCGGGCGGCTACGCGGCCGGGATGGTGTGGGGCCGCTACATCGTGTTCAGCTACGCCACCTACAGTGACGGCCATACACCGACGGCCAAGGAGAAGGCCCTGGGCAAGATCAGCGGCGCCTTCCGCGACCAGACCGCGAAGGTCGTGGAACGCCGCGTCACGAACTGAGCGTCCGCACCCGGCGAGTCTCCGCGGCCCGCCTGGCGAGCTCCTCGGCGCCGGGGTAGCGCACCTCCTCAAGACAGAGCCCGTGCGCGGGCGCGACGTGCACCCCCGAGTCCCGTACGGCCCGCGACAGCACCCCTTGCGGCCACTCGACCGTGAGCCTGCCCTCACCGACGGGCAGCAGCGACCCGACGAGCGCCCGGACCATGGAATGGCAGAAGGCGTCGGCCACGACCGTCGCCACGATGAACCCGTCCTCGCGGACCCAGTCGAGCCGCTGCAGCTCGCGGATCGTGGTCGCGCCCTCACGCCTCTTGCAGAACGCGGCGAAGTCGTGCTCACCGAGGAGACCGGCGGCGGCCGCGTTGAGCCTGTCCACGTCCAGGGGCCGGTTGTACCAGACGATCTCGCGGCGGCGGAGCGGGTCGACCCCGCCGGGGGCGTCGGAGATCCGGTAGGCGTACCGCCTTGACAGTGCCGAGAACCTCGCGTCAAAGCCTTCAGGAGCCACCGTGACGCGATGCACACGTACATCTGGGGGGAGGACTCCGGCGAGCCTCCTGCGCGTGGCAGAAAGCCTCTCGTCGAGCTCCTCCACCGATCCGGGCTCCCACGCGGGCACCCCGCGGCGGTTGCGGCTGTCCAGCGCGCCGAGCACGCCGGCGTCCAGGTCGACATGGGCCACCTGGCCGCGGGCGTGCACGCCCGCGTCGGTCCGCCCCGCCACGGTCAGCGCCGGAGGCTCGGGAAGCCGGAGGATCCTGCCGAGCGCCTCCTCGATCTCCCCCTGGACCGTACGCCGTCCCGGCTGCTTGGCCCAGCCGGAGAAGTCGGTCCCGTCATAGGCGAGATCCAGCCTCAGCCGCACCACGATGTTCCTCTCGAAAGACTCTCGGAGAACGGAAAGGGCCCGGCATCCCGGTGGAGGGAGTGCCGGGCCCGTTCACTGGGCCTGAAAGATCAGGCGTTGTCCTTCTTGGCCTCGGTCGCCTCGGCGGTCTCCTCGGCGCTCTCGGCCTTGGCTTCCTCGACCTTGGCCTCCTCAGCCTTGGTCTCCTCGGCCTTGGCGGCCGGGGCGGCCTTGGCGGCCTGGGTCTGGCCGACGCGGACCGTGTTCAGCGGCTCGGACACCAGCTCGATCACGGCCATGGGGGCGGCGTCGCCCTTACGGAGGCCGACCTTGGTGATCCGGGTGTAGCCACCGGGACGCTCGGCGAAGGTCGAGGCGATCTCGGTGAAGAGGTGGTGGACGACACCCTTGTCCCTGACGACCGTCAGCACCTGGCGACGGTTGTGCATGTCGCCCTTCTTCGCCTTGGTGATCAGCTTCTCCGCCAGCGGGCGCAGACGCTTCGCCTTGGCCTCGGTGGTCTTGATCCGGCCGTGCTGGAACAGCTGGGTGGCGAGGTTCGCCAGGATCAGCCGCTCGTGGGCCGGGCTGCCGCCGAGACGGGCACCCTTGGTGGGCCTAGGCATAACGTTCTCCTTGGGAGTAAACCCGCCCCGGCCGTACGAGGTACCGGGGTCGGGCCGGGGAGTCGCTCACGATCCCCGTTACAGAAAAATCAGTACTGCTCGGTCTCGACGTAGGCGCTGTCGTCGTCGTCGTAGCCACCGCCGGCCACCGCGCTCGGGTCGAACCCGGGCGGGGAGTCCTTGAGCGCGAGCGTCATCTCGTGCAGCTTCTGCTTGACCTCTTCGATGGACTTCGCACCGAAATTCCTTATGTCGAGGAGGTCCTGCTCGCTGCGCGCCACGAGCTCACCCACGGTGTGGATGCCCTCGCGCTTGAGGCAGTTGTAGGAGCGGACCGTGAGGTTCAGCTCCTCGATCGGCAGTGCCAGGTCGGCGGCCAGGGCCGCGTCCGTCGGCGACGGGCCGATGTCGATGCCCTCGGCCTCGACGTTCAGCTCGCGGGCGAGGCCGAACAGCTCGACGAGGGTCTTGCCCGCGGAGGCCACCGCGTCGCGGGGCTTCATGCACGGCTTGGTCTCGACGTCCAGGATCAGACGGTCGAAGTCGGTGCGCTGCTCGACACGGGTCGCCTCGACCTTGTAGGTGACCTTGAGCACCGGGGAGTAGATGGAGTCGATCGGGATGCGACCGATCTCCTGGCCCGGCTGCTTGTTCTGCGCGGCGGAGACGTAACCGCGACCGCGCTCGACGGTCAGCTCCATCTCCAGCTTCGCCTTGCCGTTCAGGGTGGCGATGCGCAGCTCGGGGTTGTGCACCTCGACACCGGCCGGGGGCGCGATGTCGGCGGCGGTGACGTCACCGGGGCCCTGCTTGCGCAGGTACATCACCACCGGCTCGTCGTGCTCGGAGGAGACGACCAGGTCCTTGAGGTTCAGGATGATGTCGGTGACATCCTCCTTCACACCCGGCACGGTGGTGAACTCGTGCAGCACGCCCTCGATGCGGATGCTGGTCACCGCCGCGCCCGGGATGGACGACAGCAGCGTGCGCCGCAGCGAGTTGCCGATGGTGTAGCCGAAGCCCGGCTCCAGCGGCTCGATGATGAACTTGGACCGGGTCTCCTCGATTGACTCCTCGAGGAGGGAGGGACGCTGAGCGATCAGCATGTTGAATCTCCCTTGCATGACGGCGCCCGCTATTTGACGCCGCTCGAACAACAGCATAGGTGCCGTGCGGCGAATCGCCGCACGGCACCTGAGGAGCCGCTACTTGGAGTAGAGCTCGACGATCAGCTGCTCCTGGACCTGGGTGTCAATCTGCTGACGGACCGGGAGCTGGTGGACCAGGACGCGCAGCGCGTCCGGGACGACGCCGAGCCACGCCGGGTACGTCTTGTCACCGGCGGTGGCGCGGGCCACCTCGTAGGGCAGGAGGTTGCGCGACTTCTCGCGGACCTCGACGATGTCGTGCTCGCGCACCCGGTACGACGGGATGTCGACCTTCTTGCCGTTCACCAGGATGTGGCCGTGACGGACCTGCTGGCGGGCGGCGTCGCGCGACTCGGCGAAACCGGCGCGGTAGACCACGTTGTCGAGACGGCTCTCCAGGATCTGGAGGAGGTTCTCGCCGGTCTTGCCGGTCTTGCGGTTGGCTTCCTCGTAGTAGTTGTGGAACTGCTTCTCGAGGACGCCGTAGATGCGGCGGGTCTTCTGCTTCTCGCGGAGCTGGAGCTGGTACTCAGACTCCTTGGGACGGCCGCGGCCGTGCTCACCCGGCGGGTAAGGACGGATCTCGATGGGGCACTTCGCGGACTCGCACTTCTTGCCCTTGAGGAAGAGCTTGGTCTTCTCCCTGCGGCAGAGCTTGCAGTCCGCACCCGTGTAACGAGCCATTTTCTATCTTCTCCTGGGCTCAGACGCGACGGCGCTTGGGCGGACGGCAGCCGTTGTGCGGCACGGGGGTGACGTCCTGGATGGACCCGACCTCAAGACCCGTCGCCTGCAGCGAGCGGATCGCGGTCTCACGACCGGAGCCGGGGCCCTTGACGAAGACGTCGACCTTGCGCATGCCGTGCTCCATGGCGCGGCGGGCGGCGTTCTCCGCGGCCATCTGCGCGGCGAACGGGGTGGACTTGCGAGAGCCCTTGAACCCGACGTGGCCGGCGCTGGCCCAGGAGATCACGTTCCCACTCGGGTCGGTGATCGAAACGATCGTGTTGTTGAACGTGCTCTTGATGTGGGCGTGCCCGTGAGCGACGTTCTTCTTTTCCTTGCGGCGCACCTTCTTCGGTGCACCCTGGCGGCTCTTAGGAGGCATTCTTTGCCTTCACTCCTGAGGTCTTCGGTCCTGCGGCTACGCGGACTACTTCTTACCGGGCTTCTTCTTACCGGCCACGGTCTTCTTCTTGCCCTTACGGGTGCGTGCGTTGGTCTGCGTGCGCTGACCGTGCACGGGAAGGCCACGGCGGTGCCGGATGCCCTGGTAGCACTGAATCTCGATCTTGCGACGGATGTCGGCCTGAACTTCGCGACGGAGGTCACCCTCGATCTTGTAGTTCGCCTCGATGTAGTCGCGCAGCGGGACGAGTTCCTCGTCCGTGAGCTGGTGAACGCGAAGGTCGCCGTTCACACCGGTGGCCTTGAGGGTCTCGAGCGCGCGCGTGCGGCCGATCCCGAAAATGTAGGTGAGAGCGATCTCCAGCCGCTTGTCGCGGGGGAGGTCGACGCCAACCAGGCGAGCCATGGTCGGGCATTCTCCTTCGTTGTGGCGGAGGTCCTACGCCTCACTTCCCCTCCCCATGCCCGGGGTGAGGGCCCCGGCCTCCGACCGGGGGTCTCCTGCGGGGTACGGCGCGAGCCGCCTGCGCAGGTGTGAAACGCGATTACCTTGGAAGCCCCACATGGGTCGAGCCCGCCTCTTGGGAACGGACTCTCGTGGGGCCTGTTGGAACGACTAGCCCTGGCGCTGCTTGTGGCGCAGGTTGTCGCAGATCACCATGACGCGACCGTGCCGGCGAATCACCTTGCACTTGTCACAGATCTTCTTGACGCTCGGCTTGACCTTCATAGTCCTATTCGTCCCTCAGACGCTTACTTGTATCGGTAGACGATCCGCCCACGACTGAGGTCGTAGGGGCTCAGTTCGACGACAACCCTGTCGTCAGGAAGGATCCGGATGTAGTGCATCCGCATCCGCCCGCTGATGTGGGCCAGGACCTTATGGCCGTTATCGAGTTGCACCCTGAACATCGCGTTCGGGAGCGACTCAACCACAGTGCCCTCGATCTCGATGGCGCCGTCTTTCTTGGCCATGTCCCTCGCGTTTCACTGATCGGTCGTCTGAGGCTTCGGAACACTAAGCAGCCGCGACCCAGCGCTTCGATGAGAGCGGCGGTTGCGACACCGCCGACGCGCAATGGTCATAGTGAACCGAAGAAGGAGTGTACGGCACCGGGCGAGGAAATGCGAAACACACGGCCGGCACCTTGACACAACCGCTACAAAGGATACCGCAGATCCCTTCAGGGATGGACGGCACGGTTCGACGCGCGAATGCTCGTGGCCTCATTGTGGCATGTCCAGCCTGGTCAGGCCAGTACTCCTACGGCCCGGTCAGACCGGATCCCCGCGGACGACCGCCCCTATCGAGGCCGCCCGAGAAGATCCGCCCGACGTCCCGCGGCGGCTCGCGCCATGGGCAGGTCCCGACGACCCGGCACCGGGAACCACACCCTCCCCACCACTCAGGTGGACTTCTTGTCCCCGCCCAGCCCGGTGAGGACGGTCGTCACCAGCAACACCACACCCCACGGGCCCATGACCCAGAGCGGCCACGGGTAGGGGAAGTCGAGGCCGCTGGTCACTCCGATGATGAGCCAGATCATCCAGTTGACGCCGCTGGCCGTCGCCCAGGCGGCCCAGGCGGCCGCCAGACCCTTCTGCGCCTTGTCCTGCTTGTCCCCCTTGGCGCGCTCAGGGGCGCGGGAGGGGGTCTCTGGAAGCCGGCGCAGGTCGACGTCGGGAAGGTCGGAGGTGAGGACGGCGAGCTCGCCGTACGTCTTGCTGCTGTAGAGCTGTTCGAGGCGCTCGTCGAACTCCTCGGTGGTCAGGCGGCCCTGCGCGTAGTGCTCCCGCAGGACCGAGGCGACCTTGTCGCGGTCCCCATCGGAAGCTCGCATATCTGGACCAGCCGCCATATCAACCACATCCGCTCACCGGCGAGCCTGATCTAGCCCGCGTCTCCCAACAAGTCGACAAGCCGCTCTTTACCCCCGTCAAGGGCGGTCAGTACCCAAGGTCCATTATGTGTCACGGCGACGCTGTGTTCGAAGTGTGCCGAGGCCTTACCGTCGATCGTGACCACGGTCCAGTCGTCGGCCAGCACCTTGGTCCGGTCCGTCCCCAGGTTGACCATGGGCTCGACGGCGAAGCACATACCCGGTTCGAAACGCGGGCCACGGCCCGGTTTGCCGTGGTTGGCCACCCACGGGTCCATGTGCATCTCGGTGCCGATGCCGTGCCCGCCGTACTCCTGCGGGATGCCGTAGCGCCCCTGAGAGCGGACGTACTTCTCCACCTCGTGCCCGATATCGGACAGGTGGCGACCCACGGTGAGCGCGGCGATACCCCGCCACATGGCCTCCTCGGTGACCCGCATCAGCTCGGTCAGCTTGGGGTCCACCTCACCGATGCCGACCGTGATGGCCGAGTCGCCGTGCCAGCCGTCCAGGATGGCACCGCAGTCGATCGAAATGACATCGCCCTCCCGCAGCGCCCTGCGGTCGCTCGGGATGCCGTGGACCACCTCGTGGTTGACCGACGCGCAGATGGTCGCCGGGAAGCCCTGGTAGCCCTTGAAGGAGGGGATCGCCCCCTCGCCTCTGATGGCCTTCTCCGCGATCGCGTCGAGGTCCAGGGGCGTCATGCCCGGCTGGACGCTCTCCCGCAGCAACTGCAGGGTACGACCGACCACCAGGCCCGCCGCCCGCATCTTCTCCAGTTGTTCGGGCGTCTTCAGCTGAATTCCGTGCTTGTTCTTCTTGAACACGTGCACACCCCCTGGGGTGGTTCAACGGGCGGTCCGGGAGCCCAATTCCCCAGATTCTGCCCTAAATGACAGCACGCCACCCATGAGAAGCCATGGGTGGCGTGCAAGGTAGATATCGCTTCGCTAGCCGACGAAGGGGCTCAGGGCCTCCATAGCGCGCTGAGTGATCTCTTCCACCGGACCGGTGGCGTCGACTCCGACAAGGATGCCCTCGTCCGCGTAGAAGGAGACCAGAGGGGCGGTCTGCTCCTGATAGACCTCCAGGCGGTGCCTGACGGTCTCCTCCTTGTCGTCGTCGCGCTGGTACAGCCGGCCGTCACAGGCGTCGCAGATGTCGTCCTTCTTGTCGTCGAAGTCGACGTGCCAGATACGACCGCACTGGCTACAGGTGCGGCGCCCGGCGAGCCTGCGGACGACCTCCTCGTCGTCGACCACGAGCTCCAGAACGATGTCCAGACCGGATCCGAACTCGGCGAGGATCTTCTTCAGGATCTCGGCCTGGGGCACGTTCCTGGGGAAGCCGTCGAGCAGGAAACCGTCCTGCGCGTCTTTCTCAGCGAGGCGGTCACGGACCATCGCGATGGTGACCTCGTCAGGCACGAGGTCACCGCGGTCCATGTATTCCTTGGCAAGCTTGCCGAGCTCCGTACCACCCGAGACGTTGGCACGGAAGATGTCACCTGTCGAAATCTTCGGGATCGACAGGTTCGACGCAATGAACTGGGCCTGTGTCCCCTTACCCGCTCCGGGGGGCCCGACCAGGACGAGGCGCACTATTTCAGGAAGCCTTCATAGTTGCGCTGCTGCAGCTGGCTTTCGATCTGCTTCACGGTGTCAAGGCCGACACCAACCATGATCAGAATGCTCGTCCCTCCGAACGGGAAGTTCTGACTCGCACCGACGAGCGCCAGCGCGACGATCGGCACCATGGAGATCAGGCCCAGATACAGCGCGCCAGGAGCGGTGAGTCGCGTGAGCACATAGTTCAAGTACTCAGCCGTCGGGCGCCCCGGGCGGATGCCCGGGATGAAACCACCGTACTTCTTCATGTTGTCGGCGACTTCAACGGGGTTGAAGGTAATCGACACGTAGAAGTACGTGAAGAACACAATAAGCAGGAAGAAAGTGATCATGTACGTCGGGGTGGTCCCTCCGCCGCCGAACTCCTGCGAGATCCACTGGATGATCTTGTTCGGCTCTTCCTGGCTGTTCGTGAAGAGCGTCGTGATCAGCTGCGGAAGGTAGAGCAGCGAGGAGGCGAAGATGACCGGGATGATGCCGGCCTGGTTGACCTTCAGCGGGATGTAGGTCGACGTCCCGCCGTACATCCGGCGGCCGACCATGCGCTTGGCGTACTGCACCGGGATCCGGCGCTGGGCCTGCTCGACCATCACGACCAGGGCGATCATCGCGATACCGACGACGATGACCACGGCGAAGACGAAGCCGCCCTTCTGCCTGGCGATGTTCAGCAGCTCGGACGGGAAGACGGCGATGACCTGAGTGAAGATCAGGATGGACATGCCGTTGCCGATGCCGCGGTCGGTGACGAGCTCGCCCAGCCACATGACGACGGCGGTGCCGGCGGTCATGGTCAGCACCATCGTGACGATGGCGAAGACGTTGTCCTTGTCGAGGAGGATCTCTTCGCGGCACTGCGGGAACAGCTGGCCGCCGCGGGCCAGGGCCACGAAGGCGGTCGACTGCAGGACGGCAAGCCCGACCGTCAGGTAACGCGTGTACTGCGTGATCTTGGTCTGTCCGGCCTGCCCCTCCTTCTTGAGGGCCTCCAGGCGCGGGATGACCACGACGAGCAGCTGAAGAATGATGCTCGCGGTGATGTACGGCATGATGCCGAGGGCGAACACTGAAAGTTTCAGGAGGGCGCCGCCGCTGAACAGCTGCACCATTCCGTAGATGTTGCCCGCGTCCCCCGCCTGCGCCTGGGTGAGACAACGGCTGATGTTCTCGGTATGCACACCCGGAGTCGGCAGGACCGACCCAAGTCGGAACAGCGCAATGATGCCCAAAGTGAAGAGCAGCTTCTTACGCAGGTCCGGCGTACGGAACGCTCGGGTAAATGCGGTCAGCACGGTCCCTCCTGCGCGCCTGAAAGGCGAGGTCGGTCAGCGATGGTGCGGGGGTGTTCCATCTTTGCCATATCCAGTCAATGAGCCCAAGGAAATGAGTCGAGGCCCACTGTCCAGCGAACTCTAACGCACTACGGGCGCGGGAGCCCATTACGAGCCCCCGCGCCGCGTGATGATGACACCTACAGCTCGGAGACGGAGCCTCCGGCGGCAGCGATCTTCTCCTTGGCACTGGCGGAGAAGGCGTGCGCCTCCACGTTCAACGCCACGGAGATGTCACCGGTTCCCAGAACCTTGACGAGCTGGTTCTTGCGAACCGCGCCCTTGGCGACCAGCGCCTCCACGGTGACGTCGCCACCGTCGGGGAACAGCTCACCGAGCCTGTCGAGGTTGACGACCTGGTAGGTCGTCTTGAACAGGGCGTTGGAGAAGCCCTTGAACTTGGGCAGGCGCCGCTGCAGCGGAACCTGACCACCCTCGAAGCCGAGCGGGACAGTGTTCCTGGCCCTCGTGCCCTTGGTTCCGCGACCCGCGGTCTTGCCCTTGGACGCCTCGCCGCGGCCCTTGCGGACCTTCGACTTGTTGGCGCCGGGGGCCGGACGCAGGTGGTGGATGCGGAGCGGAGTGTTCTCTGCCATGTCTAGTCGACCTCTTCCACGGTGACGAGGTGCGTCACCACGGAGACCATGCCGCGGATCTCCGGGCGGTCCTCCTTGACGACGACGTCGCCGATTCGCTTAAGACCGAGCGAGCGCAGCGAGTCACGCTGCTTCTGCTTGCCACCGATCTTCGAGCGGACCTGGGTAATCTTCAGGCGTGCCATGGGCTAGCTCACCGCCTTCGCCGCCGCGGCCTCCGCGAGACCCTCGGCGCGAGCCTTGAGCATCGCCTTGGGGGCGACGTCCTCGATCGGCAGGCCACGGCGGGCCGCGATCTCCTCGGGGCGGCTGAGGCCCTTCAGAGCGGCCACGGTGGCGTGCACGATGTTGATCGGGTTGTCCGAGCCGAGCGACTTGGACAGCACGTCGTGGATGCCCGCGCACTCCAGCACGGCGCGCACCGGGCCACCGGCGATGACACCGGTACCGGGCGACGCCGGACGCAGGAAGACGACGCCGGCGGCCTCTTCGCCCTGCACGATGTGCGGGATGGTGCCCTGGATACGGGGCACCTTGAAGAAGTGCTTCTTGGCCTCTTCGACACCCTTGGCGATCGCCGCGGGCACTTCCTTGGCCTTGCCGTAGCCGACACCGACCATGCCGTTGCCGTCACCGACGATGACGAGGGCGGTGAAGCTGAAGCGACGACCACCCTTCACGACCTTGGCCACTCGGTTGATCTTCACAACGCGCTCGATGTACGAGACGCCCTTGTCAGCGTTGCCACCGCGGCGGTCGTCACGACGACCGTCACGCCGCTCGCCACCGGCGGCGCCACCGCGACGCGGAGCTCCAGCCATTAGTGGTTCCTCTTCTCATTCGTAAGACGGGCCATCGGTTGCGCACTGGTGAAAGGAGTCATCAGAACTCCAGTCCACCTTCGCGGGCGCTGTCCGCGAGAGCCGCGATGCGGCCCGCGTAGCGGTTGCCACCCCGGTCGAACACGACCGCGGTGATCCCGGCTGCCTTGGCCCGCTGAGCGAGAAGCTCGCCGACCTGCTTGGCCTTGTCGGTCTTGGCGCCCTCGGCCGAGCGCAGGGAGGCGTCCATGGTGGAGGCGCTCACCAGCGTGTGGCCCTGGGCGTCGTCGACGATCTGCACGAAGAGGTGCCTCGTGGAGCGGTTGACGACCAGACGCGGACGCGTGGCCGTACCGACAACCTTCTTGCGGACTCGGCCGTGGCGGCGGGCCCGCGAGACGGCGCGGGCGGCCGTGTGCTTGCCGAACGCAGTCTTGCCAGCCATGCCTACTTACCAGCCTTTCCGACCTTGCGGCGGATAACTTCACCCTGGTAGCGCACACCCTTGCCCTTGTACGGGTCGGGCTTGCGCAGCTTGCGGATGTTCGCGGCGATCTCGCCGACCTTCTGCTTGTCGATGCCGTCCACGTGGAACAGCGTCGGCTTCTCGACGCGGAAGGTGACACCCTCGGGGGCGTTGACGATCACCGGGTGGCTGAAGCCGAGAGCGAACTCAAGCTGAGTCGGGCTCTTGGCCTGCACACGGTAACCGACGCCCACGATCTCCAGGGACTTCGAGTACCCCTGGGTCACACCGGTCACCATGTTGGCGACCAGGGTGCGGGACAGGCCGTGCAGCGCACGGACCCTGTTCTCGTCGTTGGGGCGGGTGACGGAGAGATTTCCGTCCTCACCCTTGGCGATCGCGATGGGTTCCGCGACCGTAAGCGAAAGCGTGCCCTTGGGGCCCTTGACCGTGACGTCCCGGCCGTCGATGGCGACGTCCACTCCGTTCGGTACGGGGATGGGCAGCCGTCCGATTCTTGACATGCTGTTCGTTCTCCCCTCTACCAAACGAAGGCGAGGACTTCCCCGCCCACTCCACGCTTGCCGGCCTGCTTGTCCGTCATGAGACCGCCGGACGTCGAGATGATCGCGACGCCCAGTCCGCCCAGGACTCGGGGCAGGTTGTCCTTCTTTGCATAAACCCGCAGGCCGGGCTTGGAAACCCGTCGCAGGCCCGCGAGCGACCGCTCACGGCTCGGCCCGAACTTCAGCTCCACCACGAGGTTCTTTCCGACCTTGGCGTCTTCGACGCTCCAGGACTGGATGTAACCCTCCTGCTGGAGGATCTCGGCGATGTGCGCCTTGATCTTCGAGTACGGCATCGCCACGCTGTCGTGGTAAGCCGAGTTCGCGTTTCGCAGACGCGTCAGCATGTCTGCGATCGGGTCGGTCATCGTCATGGCCGGTGGCCTTCCTCACCGCGGTTTCCACAGGGGACCTTCGGTGCGGTCATGGGCGCTTGTAGTCAGCGCCCGGTGAATACGAACTTCTATGTGTGGCCGGTGCCCCGCGCGGGCCCGTGATGGTCATGGGACCGCGCGGACGGCTACCAGCTCGACTTGGTGATGCCGGGCAGCTCGCCCCGGTGCGCCATCTCACGGAAGCAGATGCGGCACAGGCCGAACTTCCGGTAGACGGCGCGGGGACGACCACAGCGCGAGCACCGAGTGTACGCCCGGACCTCGAACTTGGCCTTGCGAGCAGCCTTGACCTTGAGCGACGTCTTCGCCATGATCAGGCCTCCTTGAAGGGGAAGCCGAGGTGCTTCAGCAGCGCCCGGCCCTGGTCGTCGGTCTTAGCGGTGGTCACGACCGTGATGTCCATACCACGCTGGCGGTCGACCTTGTCCTGGTCGATCTCGTGGAACATGACCTGCTCGGTGAGACCGAAGGTGTAGTTCCCGTTGCCGTCGAACTGCTTGGGCGACAGGCCGCGGAAGTCACGGATGCGGGGCAGCGCCAGCGAGAGCAGCCGGTCGAGGAACTCCCACATGCGGTCGCCACGGAGCGTGACGTGCGCGCCGATCGGCATGCCCTCGCGCAGCTTGAACTGGGCGATGGACTTGCGGGCGCGGACGACCGCCGGCTTCTGGCCGGTGATCACGGTGAGGTCGCGGACGGCGCCTTCGATGAGCTTCGAGTCACGCGCGGCCTCGCCGACGCCCATGTTCACCTTGATCTTGGTGATGGTGGGCACCAGCATGATGTTCTCGAACCCGAACTGCTCGTTCAGCTTCGCGATGATCTCTTCGCGGTAGCGCTGCTTGAGGCGCGGGAGGGTCCGCTCTTCAGTGTTCGCGGTCATCAGTTGTCCTCACCCGTCTCCTCGGAAGCAGCCTTGGCCGACTCCTTCTTGGCGGGCTTGTCGTCATCCTTGAGCTTCTTGACGTTGCTCACGTGGATGGGAGCCTCCATGGTCTGCACGCCGCCGGTCTTGGCGCCACGCGGACCCTGGTTGGTCTCCTTGGAGTGCTTCTTGACCATGTTGACGCCCTCGACCACCACGCGCTCGTCGCGCGGGTGGGCGGCGATCACGCGGCCCTTGGCACCCTTGTCCTTGCCGGCGATGACCAGTACGAGGTCACCCTTCTTCACATGCAGCTTCGGCATTACAACACCTCCGGCGCGAGCGAGATGATCCGCATGAACTTCTTGTCACGCAGCTCACGTCCGACGGGACCGAAGATGCGGGTGCCCCGGGGGTCACCGCTGTCCTTGATGATGACGGCGGCGTTCTCGTCGAAGCGGATGTAGGAGCCGTCGGGCCGGCGGCGCTCCTTGACAGTGCGGACGACGACGGCCTTGACCACGTCGCCCTTCTTCACGGTGCCGCCGGGAATGGCGTCCTTGACAGTGGCGACGATGATGTCGCCGATTCCCGCGTAGCGCCGGCCCGAGCCACCGAGCACACGGATGCAAAGGACTTCCTTCGCACCGGTGTTGTCGGCGACCTTGAGCCGCGACTCCTGCTGGATCACTTGTACTCCTGTTTGTCTCGCTGGTTCTCACCCGTGGGTGAGCCTTGCGGAACCTGCTGGGTCTTTTTCCCCCGGCGACAGTCCTTGGCGGACCGCCGACGCAGGCGGGACGAAGATCGCTTCGCCCCCTTGGACGCCGTCATGGGGGGTGACGGTGTCACCCCCCACGAGGCGCGTTGACTTACTTGGCCTTCTCGAGGATCTCGATGACCCGCCAGCGCTTGCTGGCGGAGAGCGGCCGGGTCTCCATCAGGAGGACTCGGTCGCCGACACCACAGCTGTTGGCCTCGTCGTGCGCCTTGTACTTGGTCGTCCTGCGGATGACCTTGCCGTACAGGGGGTGCTTGACGCGGTCCTCGACAGCGACCACGACAGTCTTGTCCATCTTGTCGCTGACGACCAGACCCTCACGGGTCTTGCGGTAGTTCCGCGTCTCGGTCGTGGTTTCCGTGGCCTCAGCCATCAATCGACTCCTTCTCTACCGTGACGATTCCGAGCTCCCGCTCGCGCATCACCGTGTAGATACGGGCGATCTCGCGGCGAACGGCACGCAGCCGCCCGTGGCTCTCCAACTGGCCGGTCGCAGCCTGGAAGCGGAGGTTGAACAGCTCCTCCTTGGCTTCCTTCAGCTTCGTGACCAGGGTGTCCTGGTCTTCCACCCGCAGCTCACCGGCGGTCAGGCCCTTAGCCATCACGCCTCACCCACTTCACGCTTGACGAACCGGCACTTCATCGGCAGCTTGTGCATCGCACGACGCAGGGCTTCGCGAGCCACCGGCTCGGCGACACCCGACAGCTCGAACATGATGCGACCGGGCTTGACGTTGGCGATCCACCACTCCGGCGAACCCTTACCGGAACCCATGCGGGTCTCGGCGGGCTTCTTGGTGAGAGGACGGTCCGGATAGATGTTGATCCAGACCTTTCCACCACGCTTGATGTGACGGGTCATCGCGATACGAGCCGACTCGATCTGACGGTTGGTCACGTAGGAGTGCTCAATCGCCTGAATGCCGAACTCGCCGAACACGACCCTGGTGCCGCCCTTGGCAGCGCCGTGACGGTCGGGCCGGTGCTGCTTACGGTGCTTGACCCTGCGCGGGATCAGCATGGTCAGCTCCCTTCAGCACCCGGCTGCGCAGCCGGGCCGGTCTCGGGGGCAGCCTGGGAGGCCGCCTCGTTCCTGGGGGCGCGGTCGCCACGGCCGGCACCGGCACCACGACGGGCGCCACCGGCACCACGACGGGGACGGTCGCCGCCACCGGCACCGGGGCCACGACGGTCGTCGCGGTCACGACGCTGGCCCGCACGAGCACCGGCGGCAGCCGCCTCGCGCTCGGCGCGGCTGGTCGGAGCCTCACCCTTGTAGATCCACACCTTCACGCCGATACGGCCGAAGGTGGTACGGGCCTCGTACAGGCCGTAGTCGATGTCCGCGCGGAGGGTGTGCAGGGGCACGCGGCCCTCGCGGTAGAACTCCGAACGGGACATCTCAGCGCCGCCGAGACGACCGGAGCACTGCACCCGGATGCCCTTGGCGCCGCTCTTCATCGCCGACTGCATCGCCTTGCGCATGGCACGGCGGAACGAGACACGGCTGGACAGCTGCTCGGCCACACCCTGGGCGACGAGCTGAGCGTCGATCTCAGGGTTCTTGACCTCAAGGATGTTCAGCTGGACCTGCTTCTTGGTCAGCTTCTCGAGGTCACCTCGAATCCGGTCCGCCTCGGCGCCGCGGCGGCCGATGACGATGCCCGGACGGGCGGTGTGAATGTCGACCTGAACCCGGTCGGTGGTCCGCTCGATCTCCACCTTGGAGATGCCGGCCCGCTCCATGCCCTTCTTGAGCATGCGGCGGATCGCCACATCCTCGGCAACGTACGACTTGTAGAGCTTGTCGGCATACCACCGGCTCTTGAAGTCGGTCGTGACGCCGAGGCGGAACCCGTGCGGGTTAACCTTCTGACCCACTAGCGGGTCCTCCCCTTCGGCTCGCGGGACTCCACGATCACGGTGATGTGGCTGGTCCGCTTGTTGATCCGATAGGCACGACCCTGAGCACGGGGACGAAACCGCTTCAGCGTCGGGCCCTCGTCGACCCAGGCACGGCTCACGAAGAGCGTGTCACGGTCGAGCTTGAAGTTGTGCTCCGCGTTGGCAATGGCGCTCGACAGCACCTTGTACACGGTCTCGCTCGCCGACTGGGGAGCGAACTGCAGCACGGCCTGCGCCTCCGAAGCGGGCAGCCCGCGAATGAGGTCCACCACGCGGCGGGCCTTCATGGGCGTGTGGCGCGCGAACCGCGCCTGAGCCCTGGCTTCCATCGCTTACTCCTCTTACCTTCTGCTTCGTATCGGGCGAGTCCGTCGTGCCATGTGACGATCAGTACGGCTGTCGCTCTCCGACCACTCCCGGCTCGACTTTCTCTCCCACTGATGGGTCGAGTCCGTCTCGCCTTGCAGCGATCGACAGGGCTGTCGCTTTCCGATTGTTCCCGGCTCGACTTCCTCTCCCTAAGGCGCTTATCGCCGGCTGCGGCGGTCTTCCTTGACATGGCTGCGGAAGGTCCGCGTCGGCGCGAACTCACCCAGCTTGTGGCCGATCATCGACTCGGTGACGAACACCGGGACGTGCTTGCGGCCGTCGTGAACGGCGATCGTGTGGCCGAGCATGTCGGGCACGATCATGGAGCGCCGCGACCACGTCTTGATGACGTTCTTGGTGCCCTTCTCGTTCTGGGCATCCACCTTCTTCTGAAGGTGGTCGTCCACGAAGGGACCCTTCTTGAGGCTACGTGGCATTTTGGCTGCTCCTACCGCTTCTTCCGCTTGGTACGACGGCGGATGATCAGCCGGTCGCTGGCCTTGTTCGCCGCACGAGTACGACCCTCGGGCTTGCCCTTGGGGTTGACGGGGTGACGACCGCCGGAGGTCTTACCCTCACCACCACCGTGCGGGTGGTCGACCGGGTTCATCGCGACGCCGCGGACGGTGGGGCGCTTGCCCTTCCACCGCATACGTCCGGCCTTACCCCAGTTGATGTTGGCCTGCTCGGCGTTGCCGACCTGGCCGATGGAGGCCCGGCAGCGAACGTCGACCTGGCGCATCTCACCGGAGGGCATACGCAGCGTGGCGTACTGGCCCTCCTTGGCGAGGAGCTGAATCTGCGCGCCGGCGGACCGGCCCAGCTTGGCGCCACCACCCGGACGGAGCTCCACCGCGTGGATGAAGGTACCGGTCGGGATGTTGCGCAGCGGGAGGCAGTTGCCCGGCTTGATGTCGGCCGTGGGGCCGTTCTCGATCTTGTCGCCCTGCTTGAGGCCGGTCGGGCAGAGGATGTAGCGCTTCTCCCCGTCGGCGTAGTGCAGCAGCGCGATCCGGGAGGTGCGGTTCGGGTCGTACTCGATGTGAGCGACCTTGGCCGGAATCCCGTCCTTGTCGTGACGCCGGAAATCGATGATCCGGTAGGCGCGCTTGTGGCCACCGCCCTGGTGACGGGTGGTGACACGGCCGTGGACGTTACGGCCACCCTTGCTGTGCAGGGGTGCAAGCAGCGACTTCTCGGGCGTGCTGCGCGTGATCTCGGCAAAGTCCGAGACGCTGGCGCCGCGGCGACCCGGGGTCGTCGGCTTGAGTTTACGGATGCCCATCTTTTTCGTTCATCCTTCGTCGGTTAATCCGGTCGAACGCCCCTCACCTGGTGGTGAGGGGCTTTCTCCCTGTACTTACTGAGCGAGCGCGTCAGCCGATCTGGCCGAAGATGTCAATCCGGTCGCCTTCGACCAGGCTGACGATCGCTCGCTTGGTAGCCGGACGCTGGCCGTAGCCGAATCTGGTCCGCTTACGCTTGCCCTGGCGGTTGATGGTGTTGACGCTGGCCACCTTGACGCCGAAGATCTTCTCAACAGCGATCTTGACCTGCGTCTTGTTGGCCGTCTTCCGCACCAGGAACGTGTACTTGTTGTGCTCGTCGATCAGGCCGTAGCTCTTCTCGGAGACAACCGGCTTGATGATGATGTCGCGCGGGTCGGCGATCTTCTCCATCAGGCGTCTTCCTTCCCGCTCTTGCTCAGACGCGCGACGACCTGGTCGTACGCCGCCTGAGTGAAAACGACGTCGTCGTGGCAGAGCACGTCGTAGGTGTTGAGCTGCCCGGCGTCCAGCAGGTGGACCTCGGGAGCGTTGCGCAGGCTCAGCCAGCTGAGCTCGTCACCCTCGTCGACGACGACCAGGACGCTACGCGCCTCGGTGATCTTGCGAAGCGACTCGAGAGCCGCCTTGGTCTTCGGGGTCTCCCCCGCGACCAGACCGCTGACCACGTGAACGCGGCCCCCGGTCGCCCTGTCGGACAGGGCCCCGCGCAGGGCGGCGGCCTTCATCTTCTTGGGAGTCTTCTGCGAGTAGTCCCGCGGAACCGGACCGTGGACGGTGCCGCCGCCGGTGAACTGCGGAGCGCGGGTCGAACCCTGGCGGGCGCGGCCCGTACCCTTCTGGCGGTACGGCTTCTTGCCGCCACCACTGACCTCACCGCGGGTCTTGGCCTTGTGGGTGCCCTGCCGACGAGCGGCGAGCTGGGCCACGACGACCTGGTGGATCAGCGGGATGTTGACCTTGGTGCCGAAGATGTCCTCCGGCAGATCGACGGTCCCGGCCTTGTCGCCGCTCGCGTCGAGGACGTCAATGGTGCTCACTTGGCAGCCCCCTTCTTGGCAGCGGTGCGGACCAGAACCAGGCTGCCGTTGGCGCCGGGGATCGCACCCTTGATCAGGATGAGGCCCTTCTCGGCGTCCACGGCGTGGACCTTGAGGCTCTGGATGGTCGTGCGGGCGTTGCCCATCCGGCCGGCCATGCGCACGCCCTTGAAGACGCGGCCCGGGGTGGCGCAGCCACCGATGGAACCCGGCGAGCGGTGCTTGCGCTGCGTACCGTGCGAGGCGCCCAGGCCCTTGAAGCCGTGCCGCTTCATGACACCCGCGTAACCCTTGCCCTTGCTCTTGCCCGTCACGTCGACGTACTGGCCGGCCTCGAAGGTGTCGGCCGAGAGCTCCTGGCCCAGGGTGTACTCGCTCACGTCGTCAGTGCGGATCTCCGCGAAGTAACGGCGCGGGGTGATGTCGTGCTTGCGCAGGTAGTCGCCGAGCGGCTTGTTGACCTTCCGCGGGTCGACCTGCCCGAAGCCCAGCTGGATGGCGGTGTAGCCGTCCTTCTCAGCGGTGCGGACGCGGGTCACGACGCACGGACCAGCCTCGACGACGGTCACCGGGACCATCCGGTTGTCCGCGTCGAAGACCTGGGTCATGCCGAGCTTCTTGCCCAGGACGCCCTTGATCTGCTTAGCCATGTCAGTGCGTTCCCTCAGAGCTTGATCGAGATGTCAACGCCGGCGGGAAGGTCGAGTCGCATGAGCGAGTCGACCGTCTTCGGCGTCGGGTCGATGATGTCAATCAGCCGCTTGTGCGTGCGCATCTCAAAGTGCTCGCGACTGTCCTTGTACTTGTGCGGCGAGCGGATGACGCAGTACACGTTCTTCTCGGTCGGCAGCGGCACCGGGCCCGCGACCTTGGCGCCAGTCCTTGTCACCGTCTCGACGATCTTCTTGGCCGAGACGTCGATGACCTCGTGGTCATAGGCCTTGAGCCGAATGCGGATCTTCTGTCCCGCCATAATGGCCTCGGTGTCCTTCACTGTCGTCTGAAAAAGTTACGTGCGGCCTGTTGCCGCTGTGTCATGGCCGGGTCCGTCTCGGACGTCCCCTCCATGTTGCGCGGAGCCCGCTTCGCCCTTCAGGCGACGCCCTCCGCACACGCCCCACGTAGCAGACGCTGTGAGTCCGCGCTTTCTTCCGTGATCTGGCAGTTACTTCGGTCATCGTTCGGCCGAACCAACTGCGAGATCACGGTTCGTGGGGTCCCTGCCAGGGTTCGCGCCCTGCGGCGCGGGCCCCTCGTGGGGAAGCGGCCGGCCCTGCGTTGAGGGCCGACCGCCACTCCGCGATCGTACTACTTGATGATCTTGGTCACTCGACCCGCACCGACGGTGCGGCCACCCTCACGGATGGCGAACTTGAGACCGTCCTCCATCGCGATGGGCTGGATGAGCGCGACGCTCATCTCGGTGTTGTCGCCCGGCATGACCATCTCGGTGCCCTCGGGGAGGTTCACCACACCGGTCACGTCAGTCGTACGGAAGTAGAACTGCGGGCGGTAGTTGTTGAAGAACGGCGTGTGGCGGCCGCCCTCGTCCTTGCTCAGGATGTAGACCTGGGCCTCGAACTCGGTGTGCGGGGTGGTCGTGCCCGGCTTGATGATGCACTGGCCGCGCTCGACGTCCTCGCGCTTGATGCCGCGCAGGAGCAGACCGACGTTGTCACCCGCCTGGCCCTCGTCGAGGAGCTTGCGGAACATCTCGACACCGGTGACCGTGGTGGTGGTCTTGGTCTCCTTGATGCCGATGATGTCGACGGTCTCGCTGACCTTGACGATGCCACGCTCGATACGGCCGGTGACGACCGTGCCGCGACCGGTGATCGAGAAGACGTCCTCGACCGGCATCAGGAACGGCTTGTCGGTCTCACGGACCGGCTCGGGGACGTTCTCGTCCACCGCGGTCATGAGCTCGATGATCGAGTCGCCCCACTTGGTGTCGCCCTCAAGCGCCTTCAGCGCCGAGACGCGGACGACCGGCAGGTCGTCGCCGGGGAACTCCTGGGCCGAGAGAAGCTCACGGACCTCGAGCTCGACGAGCTCCAGGATCTCCTCGTCGTCCACCATGTCGGACTTGTTGAGGGCCACGACGATGTAGGGGACGCCGACCTGGCGGGCCAGGAGGACGTGCTCCTTCGTCTGCGGCATCGGGCCGTCGGTGGCGGCGACCACGAGGATCGCACCGTCCATCTGAGCCGCACCGGTGATCATGTTCTTCACGTAGTCCGCGTGACCGGGGCAGTCCACGTGGGCGTAGTGGCGCTTCTCGGTCTGGTACTCGACGTGCGCGATGGAGATCGTGATACCACGAGCCTTCTCCTCGGGCGCCTTGTCGATCTTGTCGAACGGGGTCGCCTCGTTGAGGTTCGGGAAACGCTCGTGGAGCACCTTGGTGATCGCCGCGGTCAGAGTGGTCTTGCCGTGGTCGATGTGCCCAATGGTGCCGATGTTTACGTGCGGCTTGGTCCGCTCGAACTTGGCCTTGGCCACTGCTCTCTCCTTAGAGATTCTGACGTGACTTGCGTCTTCATATTCGGGTTTGGGGAGGCCGATCCCTCTCGGAACCGGCCCGCGAGAAAGCTCTCGCCCCGCACCCCCGGCAACGGGGGCGAGTCTCCTCGCCTCCCGTAACCAAAGTGAGTGCTGGACTTGCTTGCCCTGCACCCCTCCGGTGGCGGGGCGGCGATCTCCTCGCTACCCGTAACCGAAGTGAGTGCTGAACTTGCTTGCCCTGCACCCCTCCGGTGGCGGGGCGGCGATCTCCTCGCTACCCGTAACCGAAGTGAGTGCTGGACTTACTCGCCCCGCACCTTCGCGACGATCTCCTTGGCGATGTGCGCGGGCACTTCCGCGTAGGAGTCGAACTGCATGCTGTAGCTCGCGCGTCCCTGCGTCTTGCTACGGAGGTCTCCCACGTAGCCGAACATCTCAGAGAGCGGCACGAGCGCCTTGACGATCCGGGCGCCGGAGCGCTCGTCCATCGCCTGGATCTGCCCGCGGCGACCGTTGAGGTCACCGATGACGTCACCCATGTAGTCCTCGGGCGTGGTGACCTCGACGGCCATCATCGGCTCCAGGATTACGGCGTCCGCCTTGCGCGCGGCCTCCTTGAAGGCCATCGAGCCGGCGATCTTGAAGGCCATTTCGGACGAGTCCACCTCGTGGTAGGCGCCGTCCTGCAGGGTGACCTTGACCCCGACCATGGGGTAGCCGGCGAGAACACCGAACTCGGCCGCCTCCTGGGCGCCCGCGTCGACCGAGGGGATGTACTCCCTCGGGATGCGGCCACCGGAGACCTTGTTCGCGAACTCGTAACCGTCGTTGCCCTCGCCCAGCGGCTCAATGTCAATGATGACCTTGGCGAACTGGCCGGAACCACCGGTCTGCTTCTTGTGGACGTAGTCGACCTTCTCCACCTTGCGGCGGATGGTCTCCCGGTAGGCCACCTGAGGCCGACCGATGTTGGCCTCGACCTTGAACTCGCGGCGCATCCGGTCGACGAGGATCTCCAGGTGGAGCTCGCCCATACCCCAGATGACCGTCTGCCCGGTCTCGTCGTCACGACGGACCTGGAAGGACGGGTCCTCCTCGGCCAGACGCTGGATCGCGGTGCCCAGCTTCTCCTGGTCGCCCTTGGTCTTGGGCTCGATGGCGACGCTGATGACCGGCGCCGGGAAGTTCATCGACTCCAGGACCACGGGGTGAGCCGGGTCGGCCAGGGTGTCACCAGTGGTGGTGTCCTTCAGGCCCATGACGGCGACGATCTGACCGGCGACGGCCGACCCGCGCTCCTCGCGCTTGTTGGCGTGCATCTGGTAGATCTTGCCGATCCGCTCCTTACGGCCCTTCACCGCGTTGACCACGGCGGTGCCGGTCTCGAGCGTGCCCGAGTAGATGCGGATGTAGGTGAGACGGCCCAGGTGCTGGTCGCTCATGATCTTGAATGCCAGCGCGGAGAACGGCTCGTTCACATCCGCGTGGCGCTCGATGACCTCGTCTTCCTTACCGACCGCGTGGCCCTTGAAGGCCGGGATGTCGGTCGGAGCGGGAAGGTAGGCGACGATCGCGTCGAGCAGGGGCTGAATGCCCTTGTTCTTGAACGCGGTGCCGGTCAGGACCGGGTTGATGGCGCTGCTCAGCGTCGCGCGGCGGATGGCCGCGACCAGCTGCTCCTCGGTGGGCTCGACGCCCTCCAGGAAGAGCTCCATCAGCTCGTCGTCGTTCTCGGCGACCGTCTCGACCAGCTTGTCACGCCACTCGCGAGCGGCCTCGGCGTGCTCGGCCGGGATGTCGACGGTCTCGTACATCTCGCCCTTGGCCGCCTCGGCGCTCCAGAGCAGACCCTTCATCCTGACCAGGTCGATGACGCCCTTGAAGTCGGCCTCGACGCCCCAGGGAAGCTGAAGAACCGCGGGGGTCGCGTTCAGGCGGCTGATCATCATGTCGACGCAGCGGTGGAACTCCGCGCCGACCCGGTCCAGCTTGTTGACGAAGCAGATCCTGGGAACTTCGTAACGGTCGGCCTGACGCCACACCGTTTCGGACTGGGGCTCGACGCCTGCAACGCCGTCGAACACGGCGACGGCACCGTCGAGGACGCGGAGCGAGCGCTCCACCTCGATCGTGAAGTCCACGTGACCCGGCGTGTCGATGATGTTGATCGTGTGGCCGAGCCACTCGCAGGTCGTAGCAGCGGAGGTGATGGTGATACCACGCTCCTGCTCCTGCTCCATCCAGTCCATCGTGGCTGCGCCCTCGTGGACCTCACCGATCTTGTAGTTGATACCGGTGTAGAACAGGATGCGCTCAGTCGTCGTGGTCTTGCCCGCGTCGATGTGAGCCATGATCCCGATGTTGCGGACCTTGGCCAGGTCAAGAGCGGTCGTGGTGGCCACTTCTCTCGCGTCCTCGTCGTCTCGTCGAAGCCGCTGTTACCAGCGGTAGTGGGCGAAGGCCTTGTTGGACTCGGCCATCTTGTGGGTGTCCTCACGCTTCTTGACGCTTGCGCCGAGGCCGTTGCTGGCATCGAGCAGTTCGTTCATGAGGCGCTCGGTCATGGTCTTCTCACGGCGGGCCCGGGAGTACTGCACCAGCCAGCGCAGGGCCAGGGTGGTGCTACGCGCGGCGCGCACCTCGACCGGGACCTGGTAGGTCGCGCCACCGACACGGCGGCTGCGGACCTCAAGGGTGGGCTTGACGTTGTCCAGCGCGCGCTTCAGGGTGACGACCGGGTCGTTGCCGGTCTTCTCCTTGGCGCCTTCGAGGGCGCCGTACACGATGGACTGAGCGATGGACCGCTTGCCGTCCAGGAGCACCTTGTTGATAAGCGCGGTGACCAGGGGCGAGTTGTGAACCGGGTCAGCCATGAGCTGACGACGGCCAGGAGAACCCTTGCGAGGCATTCTTACTTCTCCTTCTTCGCGCCGTAACGGCTACGGGCCTGCTTGCGGTTACGGACACCCTGGGTGTCGAGCGAACCACGGATGATCTTGTAGCGAACACCCGGCAGGTCCTTCACACGACCACCGCGGACGAGCACGATGGAGTGCTCCTGAAGGTTGTGACCGACACCGGGGATGTAGGCCGTGACCTCGATACCGTTGGTGAGCCGGACACGCGCGACCTTGCGGAGCGCGGAGTTCGGCTTCTTGGGGGTCGTGGTGTAAACGCGCATGCAGGTGCCGCGTCGCTGAGGGCTGGCCTTGAGCGCCGGGGTCTTGGTCTTGGTGACCTTGTCCTGGCGGCCCTTGCGGACCAGCTGCTGAATCGTGGGCACCGCGTCTCCGTTCGTGCTAGCCGGTTAATCGAATGTCGTGCATTTTGCAGGTACTGCCGGTGTCATGACCTGCGGTTCTTTCATCCCCTCCGACCCACGCGGTCGGGCGTGTCGCGCACTTGTCACGCCACAACCCGGTCAAGGCCGGTCCGGTGGAGGAGGCCATGCGGCGCCCCTGCCGACTCCCCACCGGGAACCTGTCGACGCACACGCATGAGGGCCCATGAAGACATGAGCACGAAGGGCAAGACTACCCAGCCGAGCGCAACACGTCAAAACGGCCGCACCCGCAGGGCGCCGCTGTGGGCGCCCGCATTCGTGTCATGACTCCCACGACCGGTTACCGACCGACCGCTTCTGGGTCCACGTCGAGTTTACCCGTCGCAGAGCACTTCTCCGGCCGTTCTCCCCATTAACGTACGGCTTTCGCCGCAACATTCCGGTCAAGAAAGGGCCACACCCACCCGTCACGGACGTGAACACGGTGGAAAGGCAGCGGCGCCCGGCCCCCTGCCGGGGACCGGGCGCCGCCTGCGATCACTTAGCGGTTGTACTGACCGAAGTCGTACTCCTCCAGCGGCACGGCCTCACCGGAGCCCGAACCGAAGGTGTAGTCCGCCGCGGAGCCGTCGTAGCCGCCGACCGTGTACATCGCGGCCTTGGCCTCCTCGGTGGGCTCGACCCGGATGTTGCGGTACTGCGGCATGCCGGTACCGGCCGGGATGAGCTTTCCGATGATGACGTTCTCCTTGAGGCCGAGCAGCGAGTCCGACTTGGCGTGGATCGCCGCGTCGGTGAGCACTCGGGTCGTCTCCTGGAAGGACGCCGCGGACAGCCAGGACTCGGTGGCGAGCGAGGCCTTGGTGATACCCATCAGCACCGGACGCCCGGAGGCCGGCGTGCCGCCCTCCGCCACGCACTCGCGGTTGATCCGCTCGAAGCGCGGCCGCTCGACGAGCTCACCGGGCAGCATGTCGGCGTCGCCGGACTCCAGCACGTTCACGCGCTTGAGCATCTGCCGCACGATGATCTCGATGTGCTTGTCGTGGATCGACACACCCTGCGAGCGGTAGACCTGCTGGACCTCCGCCACGAGGTGCAGCTGCACGGCCCGGGGGCCGAGGATGCGCAGCACCTCGTTGGGGTTGACGGCACCGGCGATCAGCTGCTGGCCGACCTTGACCCGCTGCCCGTCGGAGACCAGCATGCGCGACCGCATCGACACCGGGTAGGCGACCTCCTCGGAACCGTCGTCCGGGACGATCACGATCTTCCGGGTCTTGTCGGTCTCGTCGACGCGGACCCGGCCCTCGGCCTCGCTGATCGGGGCGACGCCCTTGGGCACGCGCGCCTCGAAAAGCTCCTGGACACGGGGCAGACCGTGGGTGATGTCGGCGCCCGCCACACCACCGGTGTGGAAGGTCCGCATCGTCAGCTGGGTGCCGGGCTCACCGATCGACTGGGCGGCGATGATGCCGACCGCCTCGCCGACGTCCACGAGCTTGCCGGTCGCGAGCGAGCGGCCGTAGCAGGTGGCGCAGACACCGATCTTGGCCTCGCAGACGAGGGCGCTGCGGGTCCTGACGGTCTCCACTCCGGCCTCGACCAGGGCGGTGACGTGGATGTCGTTGATGTCGACGCCCACCGGCGCGATGATCTTGCCGTCCACCTCCACGTCCTCGGCGAGGATGCGGCCGTGCACGTTGCTCTCGGCGTTCTCCGCCTTGACCAGGTTGCCCTGGGCGTCGCGGTCGGCGACGTGCAGCGGGACGGCGCGGTCGGTGCCGCAGTCGATCTCGCGGACGATGACGTCCTGCGCGACGTCCACCAGACGACGGGTCAGGTACCCCGAGTCGGCGGTCCGCAGCGCGGTGTCCGCCAGACCCTTCCGCTGGCCGTGGGTGGAGATGAAGTACTCCAGCACCGACAGACCCTCGCGGAACGAGGCCTTGATCGGGCGCGGGATCGTCTCACCCTTGGTGTTGGACACCAGACCACGGATGCCGGAGATCTGCCGGACCTGCATCAGGTTTCCTCGGGCGCCCGACTGGACCATCATCCAGACCGGGTTGGTCTTCGGGAACGCCTTCTGCATGTCGTCGGTCACGTCGCTGGTCGCGTGCGTCCAGATCTCGATGAGCTCCTGACGACGCTCCTCGTCCGTGATCAGACCACGCTCGTACTCGCGCTGGACCTTGTCGGCCCGGCGCTCGTACGTCTCCATGATCTCGGACTTGTTCGGCGGCGCGATGACGTCCTCGATGGAGATCGTCACACCGGCCCTGGTCGCCCAGTAGAAGCCGGCGTCCTTGAGGGCGTCGAGCGCGGCCGCGACCTCGACCTTGGGGTACTTCTCGGCGAGCTCGTTGACGATGACCGACAGCTGCTTCTTGCCGACCT
This sequence comes from Streptosporangium sp. NPDC001681, assembly GCF_040298085.1. Taxonomy (NCBI): domain Bacteria; kingdom Bacillati; phylum Actinomycetota; class Actinomycetes; order Streptosporangiales; family Streptosporangiaceae; genus Streptosporangium; species Streptosporangium sp. NPDC001681. The sequence goes on from NZ_JBEOZN010000012.1 coordinate 108,524, forward strand.
GCGAGTTCACGTACGGGTAGTTCGCCGGCAGGGTCTGGTTGAACAGGCAGCGGCCCAGAGTGGTCTCCAGGCGGTAGCTGTCACCGGCCTCCCAGCCCTCGGGGCCCGCCCAGCCGCGGGGCGGCGGGACGTCTCCCCGCATCCGGATCTGGATCGGCGACTGGATGTCGAGCTCCCGGCGGTCGAAGGCCATCAGCGCCTCCGACACCGAGCCGAAGACCCGTCCCTGGCCGACGCCGTTCTCGTCCTCGTCCTTGATCGTGGTCAACGAGTAGAGACCGATGATCATGTCCTGGGTGGGCATGGTCACGGGCTTGCCGTCGGCCGGCTTCAGGATGTTGTTCGTCGACAGCATCAGGATGCGGGCCTCGGCCTGCGCCTCGGCGGACAGCGGCAGGTGCACGGCCATCTGGTCGCCGTCGAAGTCCGCGTTGAACGCGGTGCAGACGAGCGGGTGGATCTGGATGGCCTTGCCCTCGACCAGCTGCGGCTCGAAGGCCTGGATGCCCAGGCGGTGCAGGGTCGGCGCGCGGTTGAGCAGCACGGGGTGCTCGGTGATGACCTCTTCGAGGACGTCCCACACGACCGGGCGAGCACGCTCGACCATCCGCTTGGCCGACTTGATGTTCTGCGCGTGGTTCAGGTCGACCAGGCGCTTCATCACGAACGGCTTGAAGAGCTCCAGCGCCATCTGCTTGGGCAGACCGCACTGGTGCAGCTTCAGCTGCGGGCCGACGACGATGACCGAACGGCCGGAGTAGTCGACTCGCTTGCCCAGCAGGTTCTGGCGGAACCGGCCCTGCTTGCCCTTCAGCATGTCGCTGAGGGACTTCAGGGGGCGGTTGCCCGGACCGGTGACCGGGCGGCCGCGGCGGCCGTTGTCGAACAGCGCGTCGACGGCCTCCTGGAGCATCCGCTTCTCGTTGTTCACGATGATCTCGGGGGCACCGAGGTCGAGAAGCCGCTTGAGGCGGTTGTTCCGGTTGATCACACGGCGGTACAGGTCGTTCAGGTCCGAGGTGGCGAACCGGCCACCGTCGAGCTGCACCATGGGGCGCAGGTCCGGCGGGATGACCGGGATGCAGTCGAGGACCATCCCGTTGGGCGAGTTGCGGGTGTTCAGGAACGCCGACACGACCTTGAGACGCTTGAGCGCGCGGGCCTTCTTCTGGCCCTTGCCGCTGCGGATCGTCTCGCGCAGGTTCTCGGCCTCAAGGGCGAGGTCGAAGTTGGTCAGACGCTCCTGGATGGCCTGGGCGCCCATGCCACCGCGGAAGTAACGGCCGAAGCGGTCGCGCATCTCGCGGTAGAGCAGCTCGTCGCCCTCAAGGTCCTGGACCTTGAGGTTCTTGAAGCGGCTCCAGACCTCGTCCAGCCGGTCCAGCTCGCGCTGGGCCCGGTCACGCAGCTGCCGCATCTCACGCTCGGCGCCCTCACGCACCTTGCGGCGCTGGTCGCCCTTGGCGCCGGCGGCCTCAAGCTCGGCCAGGTCGGTCTCCAGCTTGCGCTGGCGAGCCTCGATGTCGGCGTCACGGCGCTGCTCGACGTGCTGCCGCTCGACGGAGATCTTCGCCTCCAGCGACGGCAGGTCACGCTCGCGCATTTCCTTGTCGACGTGCGTGATCATGTAGGCCGCGAAGTAGATGACCTTCTCGAGGTCCTTCGGGGCCAGGTCGAGCAGGTATCCCAGACGGGACGGGACACCCTTGAAGTACCAGATGTGCGTGACGGGCGCGGCCAGCTCGATGTGGCCCATCCGCTCACGACGCACCTTGGCGCGGGTCACCTCGACGCCACAGCGCTCACAGATGATGCCCTTGAAGCGGACGCGCTTGTACTTACCGCAGTAGCACTCCCAGTCGCGGGTCGGACCGAAGATCTTCTCGCAGAAGAGTCCGTCCTTCTCGGGCTTGAGCGTCCGGTAGTTGATGGTTTCGGGCTTCTTCACCTCGCCGTGCGACCACTGGCGGATGTCGTCGGCGGTCGCGAGGCCGATCCGAAGCTCGTCGAAGAAGTTGACGTCGAGCACTTGTAATCCCCTCCTCAGCTTCTAGATCAGACCTCTTCGACGCTGCTCGGCTCACGCCGGGACAGGTCGATGCCGAGTTCTTCCGCGGCGCGGAAGACGTCTTCGTCGGTGTCGCGCATCTCGATGGACATGCCGTCGCTGGAGAGCACCTCGACGTTCAGGCACAGCGACTGCATTTCCTTGATGAGGACCTTGAACGACTCCGGGATGCCCGGCTCGGGGATGTTCTCGCCCTTGACGATCGCCTCGTAGACCTTCACCCGGCCGAGGACGTCGTCGGACTTGATAGTGAGCAGTTCCTGGAGCGCGTAGGCGGCGCCGTACGCCTCCAGAGCCCAGACCTCCATCTCACCGAAGCGCTGGCCACCGAACTGGGCCTTACCACCGAGCGGCTGCTGGGTGATCATGGAGTACGGGCCGGTCGAACGAGCGTGGATCTTGTCGTCGACCAGGTGGAGCAGCTTCAGGATGTAGATGTAGCCGACGGAGATCGGGTGCGGGAACGGCTCGCCGGAACGGCCGTCGAACAGCTGGGCCTTTCCGTTCGCGCCGACCATGCGCCCGCCGTCCCTGTTGACCAGGGTGTTGTCGAGCAGGCCGATGATCTCTTCCTCGTTGGCACCGTCGAACACCGGCGTGGCCATGTTGGTGCGCGGGTCGACCTCTGCGAAGCCCTTGTCACGCAGCCGCTCGGCCCATGCCTCCTCGATGCCCGAGATGTCCCAGCCTCTGGCCGCGATCCATCCCAGGTGGGTCTCCAGGACCTGGCCGACGTTCATTCGGCCGGGCACGCCCAGTGGGTTGAGGATGATGTCGACCGCCGTGCCGTCCTCAAGGAACGGCATGTCCTCGACCGGAAGGATCTTGGAGATGACACCCTTGTTGCCATGACGGCCGGCCAGCTTGTCACCGTCGGTGATCTTACGCTTCTGGGCCACGTAGACGCGGACCAGCTCGTTGACGCCGGGGGGGAGCTCGTCGCCCTCCTCGCGGCTGAACACGCGAACGCCGATGACCTTGCCCTGCTCGCCGTGCGGCACCTTCAGGGAGGTGTCACGGACCTCGCGGGCCTTCTCACCGAAGATCGCGCGGAGCAGGCGCTCCTCGGGGGTCAGCTCGGTCTCACCCTTGGGCGTGACCTTGCCGACGAGGATGTCGCCGGGGACGACCTCGGCGCCGATGCGGATGATGCCGCGCTCGTCGAGGTCGGCCAGGACCTCCTCGGAGACGTTCGGGATGTCCCGGGTGATCTCCTCGGGGCCCAGCTTGGTGTCGCGGGCGTCGACCTCGTGCTCCTCGATGTGGATCGAGGACAGGACGTCGTCCTGCACCAGGCGCTGGGAGAGGATGATCGCGTCCTCGTAGTTGTGACCCTCCCACGGCATGAACGCCACGAGGAGGTTCTTGCCCAGGGCCATCTCGCCGTTGTCGGTGCAGGGACCGTCCGCGACGACCTGGTTCACCTCGATCCGGTCGCCTTCCGCGACGATCGGCTTCTGGTTGAAGCAGGTGCCCTGGTTGGAGCGCTTGAACTTGGCGACGCGGTAGGTCGTGCGGGTGCCGTCGTCGTTCATCACCGTGACGTAGTCGGCGGAGACCTCCTCGACCACGCCCGCCTTCTCGGCGGTGATGACGTCGCCGGCGTCGGTCGCGGCACGGTACTCCATGCCGGTGCCGACCAGCGGCGCCTCGCTCTTGAGCAGCGGCACCGACTGGCGCTGCATGTTGGAGCCCATGAGCGCGCGGTTGGCGTCGTCGTGCTCCAGGAACGGGATCATCGCGGTCGCCACGGACACCATCTGGCGTGCCGAGACGTCCATGTAGTCGACCTCGTTGGCGCGCAGGGACTCGAACTCCCCGCCCTTCCTGCGGACGAGCACCCGCGACTCGAGGAACGTTCCGTCGGGGCCGATCGGCGTGTTCGCCTGGGCGATGACGTGCCGGTCCTCCTCGTCCGCGGTCAGGTACTCGACCTGGTCGGTGACCCGGCCGTCGACGACCTTGCGGTACGGGGTCTCGACGAAGCCGAAGGAGTTGACCCGGCCGAAGGAGGCCAGCGAGCCGATCAGACCGATGTTCGGTCCTTCCGGCGTCTCGATCGGGCACATCCGGCCGTAGTGCGAGGGGTGAACGTCCCGGACCTCGAAGCCGGCCCGCTCACGGGAGAGACCACCGGGGCCCAGCGCGGACAGACGACGCTTGTGCGTCAGGCCGGCGAGGGGGTTGGTCTGGTCCATGAACTGCGACAGCTGGGAGGTGCCGAAGAACTCCTTGATCGACGCCACGACCGGGCGGATGTTGATCAGGGTCTGCGGCGTGATCGCCTCGACGTCCTGGGTCGTCATCCGCTCGCGGACGACGCGCTCCATGCGGGCCAGCCCCAGGCGGACCTGGTTCTGGATGAGCTCGCCCACCGTACGGAGCCGGCGGTTGCCGAAGTGGTCGATGTCGTCGGTCTCGACGACGATCTCACCGTTGGCGCCGGGCATCGACACCTCGCCGGCGTGCAGCCGGACGATGTACTCGATGGTGGCGACGATGTCGTCCTCGGTGAGCGTGCCCTGGGTGATCTCGCTGTCGACCCCGAGCTTCTTGTTGATCTTGTAACGGCCGACCTTGGCGAGGTCGTAGCGCTTGGAGTTGAAGTACAGGTTCTCCAGCAGCGTCTGCGCCGACTCCTTGGTCGGCGGCTCGCCCGGGCGCAGCTTGCGGTAGATGTCGAGCAGAGCGTCGTCCTGGCCGGCCGTGTGGTCCTTCTCCAGGGTCGCCCGCATGGACTCGTACTGCCCGAAACGCTCAAGGATCTGCTCGCTGGTCCAGCCGAGCGCCTTGAGCAGGACGGTGACGGCCTGCTTGCGCTTGCGGTCGATGCGGACACCGACGCTGTCCCGCTTGTCGATCTCGAACTCTAGCCAGGCGCCCCGGGAGGGAATCACCTTGCATCCGTAGAGGTCCTTGTCCGAGGTCTTGTCGACGCTGCGGTCGAAGTAGACACCCGGGGACCGGACCAGCTGGGAGACGACGACACGCTCGGTGCCGTTGATGATGAATGTGCCCTTGCCGGTCATGAGCGGGAAGTCGCCCATGAACACGGTCTGGCTCTTGATCTCACCAGTGGTGTTATTGATGAACTCCGCCGTGACGAACATCGGGGCGGAGTAGGTCATGTCCTTGTCTTTGCACTCATCGACTGAGTACTTGGGCGGCTCGAACCGGTGGTCCCGGAACGACAGGGACATGGTTCCGGAGAAGTCCTCGATGGGACTGATCTCCTCAAAGATCTCTTCGAGGCCCGACTGGGCCGGAACGTCCTTGCGCCCGGCCTGGCGAGCCGCCTCGACCCGCCCCTTCCACTTCTCGTTGCCGAGCAACCAGTCGAAGGACTCGGTCTGAAGAGCGAGAAGATCAGGAACTTCGAGCGGCTCCTGAATTCGTGCGAAAGACACACGACGGGGACCGGCGGGTACGGCGAAGGCGTTGCGCGAGGCTGCCAACAGATGTCCTTCCGAGGGCTCGCGGCGGACTGACTACACGCACGCCAGACGACCATGCATCAGAGCACCAAAAGAAGCGGGTCGTCAAAGGGCAGCGCAAAGGGGCAGTGTAGCCGAACGGCACACACCTGTCCACCTCAGTCTCACTGCAAGCTCCACGTTGGTCGCAGCATCGCCCGTCAGAGCCGAAACGTCAAGCCCGGGAGCTCACATTTCGGCCGGGAAATAGCCGAGACCCTGGGAGTTTTCCCACCAGGTGACCTGCGCACACCACAGGATCCAACACGATGTCCGACCTGGTGCGGCTGACGCTGAGTCACCCGGCGGTTCGAACGCCAGCCGATGGTTCGACTGACGATCGACGCTGCCATGGCAGGTGTACCCAGTCGCGGACCCATCCCAAACCAAGGTTTTACTAACAATTGAATGAAGCGACGCGCCGATCATGGTGACGGAGGATCTCCGAGCAGTGTGGAGAGCTCGGCGACGAACCAGCGGGAGTCCTTCTTGATCATGATGAACCTGGCCCGGTTCTGGCTGACCTGCCGGCGCGGCTCCTTCTCCCCCTGAGGAGTCTTCACGGTGCTCATGTTCATGAACAGCAGCACCTGGACCCGGCCGGAGTCGCCGGACTCCACCGACTCCACGCCCGCCCCGATCACCGTCGCCTGCTGCACGGTTCTCTGCTCCCTGGCCTGCGTGGCCATGCCCCTGGTCAGCTGCCGGTAGTGCAGGCTGAGCGCCCCGGTCGTGTAACCGCCCGCCCTTGCGAAATCCTGTTCGATCGTACGATAGTCGTAGGACAGCATGTCGGAGGCGACCGACCGGGCCGTGGCGAGCGCCTCCTGTCCGGCCCTCTCGTCCGCGCGCAGCCTGCTGAGATCCGTGAACATGATCCAGACCACCGCCGCGAGCGCGAGCGCCACGACGACCATGAGTCCGACCGCCAACCGGTAGGCGCGCGTCACGGCACCAGCTCCGCCTTGGACACGAGCCAGGCTCCCCCGACCTTGGTCACTTCCATGTTCCACCGGTGGAACTGCTCCCGTGGAGCGTTCTTACTCCCGTCCCACCGGATCACCTCATCGCCCACCACCATCACCCGGGCCGTGTCCCCTGTCAACGAGACCAGCCCCAGGGCACGTAGCGCGCCCGCACGGAGGATCTTGTCCTTGATCGTGACCTCCCTGCGCTCCGCGGCGGTTCTGGCGTACTCGGCCCTGGCCTCACCCGTGGAGCCGTCGAGGATTCGCTGGATGTCGGCGTCGACGCTCCGGTATCCGACGGAGAGCAGATGCACCGCGTGCGCTCCCGCCGCCCGTGCCGCCGCCTGTCTGTCGTCCGCCGCCGCCTGGGCGTCGCGCAGGTCGGAGCCGATCCAGAGCGCGGCGACGAGCAGCATCGCGATCAGTACTCCGAGCACCGGTGCTGCGATCCTGAGCGTGCGACGGGGGCGGCGGGGGCGAGCGGCGTGCACTGCCATGCGTTCTCTCCCATCGCACGGTCCGTGGAACGCGAGCCGGTGAGCGCGGCTTTCCCGCCACCGGGACGGTATGCTCCCCGATCGCCGGATCATAACCCGCCGCACAGATCCGCATACCAGCCTTTGCTCACCTGCTTCGGGCCGTTTCGCCCAGCGTTTCGCTTCGTGCGGTGAACGGCGGGACGCCCGCTACCCGCCCGCGGTCAACGGGCGCCGTGGACGTGCGCCGTGACCAGCCGGGGATACTCCTCCAGCCAGTTCCGGCCCCTCTCGTCCACGAACGAGTTGGGCGGCGGGATGACCCCGTTGGCGGCCAGCCACGAACCCGGCGGGCGCTGCGTGCGGCGGATCCGGCTCTCGCTCGGCATCAGTTGCGGCGGGATCGGCGGCAGCCCACCGGGGTCGTGTCCCATCTGGGCCTCGGCCTCCAGCTCGGAGACGTCCTTCTCCTCGGACATGCCGATCGGGCCGTGCCTGCGGGCGTTGAGGAACTGCCTGACCACCGGCTCGTCGCTGGAGAGCAGCATCTCCCTCGGCCCGAACATGATCAGCTCACGCCGGAACAACAGACCGATGCTGTCGGGCACCGTACGGGCGGTGTTGATGTCGTGGGTGACGATGAGGAAGGTGGCCTCGATCTCCGCGTTGAGATCCACGATCAGCTGGTTGAGATAGGTCGTGCGAACCGGGTCGAGGCCCGAATCGGGCTCGTCGAACAGGATGATCTCGGGATCGAGGACTAGTGCCCTGGCCAGGCCCGCACGCTTGCGCATGCCGCCGGAGATCTCGCCGGGAAGCTTGCCTTCGGCGCCGGCCAGCCCGACGAGCTCCATCTTCTCCATCACGATGCGGCGGATCTCGGTCTCGCTCTTCCTGGTGTGCTCGCGCAGCGGGAAGGCGACGTTGTCGTAGAGGTTGAGCGAGCCGAACAGCGCCCCGTCCTGGAACAGCACGCCGAACAGCCGTCTGAGCTCGTAGAGCTTGTTCTCACTGCAGTTGGCGAGGTCGTGCCCGTCGATCCAGATGTGGCCGCGTTCGGGCCTCAGCAGGCCCACCAGGGTCTTCAGGAAAACGGATTTGCCCGTGCCGGACGGGCCGAGCAGCACGGAGATCTCACCGGCGGGAAGCGTCAGCGTGACGTCCTCCCAGATGACCTGCTTCCCAAACGACTTGGTCAGACCCTCTACCACGACTTCGACGCCCACGTGCCGCCTTTCAGGAGCCCGCGGGACGTGCCCGTCCCGCGGCGTGCCGGAGACTCCGCCGGCAGAACCTGCGACTGCATCAACCGTAGCCGCGATCGTCCGAATTGGAAGAGGGTCCAATAGCTTCCGTCGATCGTTATGCCGTGGTTATAAGACATCGTGTCCAACAGAGCGAACACAAAAAGAGCGGGCCACCGGCACCAGGTGGACCCGCTCTTTCCGGTAAGACGAACTACTTGACGGTGACCGTCGCGCCGGCACCCTCAAGGGCGGCCTTGGCCTTCTCGGCCTGCTCCTTGTTGACCTTGCCGTCGAAGACGGACTTGGGAGCGCCGTCAACGAGGTCCTTGGCCTCCTTGAGGCCCAGGCTCGTCAGGGCGCGGATCTCCTTGATGACCTGGATCTTCTTGTCGCCGGCGGCCTCGAGGACGACGTCGAACTCGTCCTGCTCCTCGACCTCTTCGGCAGCGGCCGCACCGGGGGCGGCAGCGGCGGCGACGGCGACCGGAGCGGCGGCCTTGACGTCGAAGGTCTCCTCGAAGAGCTTCACGAAGTCGGACAGCTCAAGGAGAGTCATCTCCTTGAAAGCGTCGAGCAGCTCGTCGGTGCTGAGCTTCGCCATGATGGTTCCTCCATACGGATCTGACTATTAGGGAAAGTTGGGACCGCGGTTGCGTTAATCCCCTGTGACCGCCTGCGCGGACCTACTCGCCGGCGCCTTCGCGCTTGGCGCGCAGTGCCTCGGCCAGCTGAGCCATGTTGGTGGGCAGCGCGTTGAAGACGGCGGCCGCGTGGCCCTGCTTCGCCTTCAGCGCACCGGCCAGCTTCGCGAGGAGAACCTCACGCGACTCGAGGTCGGCAAGCTTGGTGATCTCGTCCGGCGTCATCGACTTGCCGTCGACGACACCGCCCTTGATGACCAGGAGGGGATTGGCCTTGGCGAAGTCACGCAGACTCTTGGCAGCCTCGACCACGTCGCCGTTGACGAACGCGATCGCCGACGGACCCGCGAGCAGGTCGTTGAGCTGGTTGAACCCGGCCTCAGTGGCCGCGATCTTGGTCAGCGTGTTCTTCACCACGGCGAACTTCGCATTCTCACCGAGAGAAACGCGCAGCTGCTTGAGCTGGGCGACGGTGAGACCGCGGTATTCGGTCAGAACGGCAGCATTGGAGCCGTCGAAGCTGCTCTTCAGCTCAGCGACAGCCGTTGCCTTTTCTGCCTTCGCCATGGGCCTCCTTCCAGATGTGCCGCCGGGGTAAGGGCCCATGAAAAGCAGACAAGCCCCGGCGCAGGCGCACGGGGCTCACATAAGGAGATTAATCCAGATGAAAACTCACATCACACCTACGCGGGCCGTCCACTGACGTGGCTCCTTAGGTCATCAGGCCATGCGGCCCGACGACGACCGGCGGTCTTCGGCGTTGACAGCGTACGCCCTGCCGTTCACGAATGCCAAATCAGTCCTGGAAACCGGTCCCGCCCCCGTCGGCGGGAAAGGCTCGCGCCCCCCGCCCGTGCGGGCGGGGGGCGCGAATCTCGGGAGAACCTCAGTTTCCGCCGCGGTGCTCGGGCAGGTCGCCCACCTGGTCGGCGGGCGGCGCGGTGATCTCGACGGGCTCGTTGAAGCCCTTGAAGAACGCCGTCAGGTTGAACGTCACATCCCGCTCCGAGCCACCGAGAGTGACCTTGCGGGGCAGGCTCTGCGCATCGGCCCAGAGGTCGAACTTCACATTCTTGACCTGCGAGAACTCCTCCTGGAGCTTCTCACGCTTGGCCGGGTCGAGCAGCTGTGCGGCCTCGGCCACCGGGAAGGTGCCGCTGTAGTGGGTGGTGTCGACCCCGCCGACCGTTTCGGTGCCGACCGCCTTGACGTCCTTCGAGGCGGTCAGCAGCTTGACGGTGCCGGCCAGGTCGAACTGCTGGGCCTGGTCCATGAACTGCCTGACCCCGGCCTGTCCCTTGGCGTCGAGCTCGCTGAGCGACACCTTGACCCACGGCTTGGTGGTGCCGGCGAACCTGTTGAGGAGCTCGGACTTCACGTAGACCGTCTCACCCGACAGGATGGCCCGCGCCCCGCCGGGCACGTTCTGGCCGCCGAAGGTGACCGTGTCGAGCTTGATGTCCGTCGCCAGCTGGGGCTTGCTCTGGTAGAGCATGCTGCCCTGGATCTTGCTCGCGCCCTTCCCGCCGCCGCTCGCGTCGAGAACCAGGTCCGCGGAGTAGGAGGTGACCTCCTCGGCCTTCTGCGCGCTCTGCTGCACCGCGTCGGCCGCGGCCAGTTTGACGTTTCCGAGGGAGCCGGTGCCCTGCGCACCGCATCCCGCGACCGCGACGAGCGCGGCCGCTCCCAGTGCCACTGCCGGAGCCAATCGGCGCATTTCGTCTTCACCCTTTCGTTCCCCCGATGATCCTGACTACGACAGTACGCGCCGGGAAAGCCGGGCGCGTCCTTCGGAAGAACGAAGAAGGGCCTCAACCGAATGGCCATTCGGTTGAGGCCCGCTGCGAAAGACGTCTGGTATCAGGCGTCGAGCTCGGCGGTCAGCGCCCGCGTCTGGTTGGGGTCGACCTGGATGCCGGGGCCCATGGACGTGGAGAAGACGACCTTCTTGACGTAGCGTCCCTTGGCCGCGGACGGCTTGAGACGGATCACCTCTTCGAGGGCGGCGGCGTAGTTCTCGATGAGCTGACGCTCGCCGAAGGACACCTTGCCGATGATGAAGTGCAGGTTCGCGTGCCGGTCGACACGGAACTCGATCTTGCCGCCCTTGATGTCGGTGACGGCCTTGCCGACGGCCGGGGTCACGGTGCCGGTCTTGGGGTTCGGCATCAGGCCACGGGGGCCGAGCACGCGGCCCAGGCGGCCGACCTTGCCCATGAGGTCCGGGGTGGCGACGACGGCGTCGAAGTCGAGGCGGCCCTTGGCGACCTCGTCGATCAGCTCGTCGGCACCGACGATGTCGGCACCCGCGGCGCGGGCCTCCTCGGCACGGTCACCGGTCGCGAAGACCAGGACCCGGGCGGTCTTGCCGGTGCCGTGCGGGAGGTTGACGGTGCCGCGGACCATCTGGTCGGCCTTGCGGGGGTCGACACCCAGCCGCAGGGCCACCTCGACGGTGGCGTCGAACTTGGCGACGTTGGTCTCCTTGGCCAGCTTGGCCGCCTGGGCCGGGCTGTACAGGGTGTCGCGGTCGACCTGCGCCGCTGCGGCGCGGAATCCCTTGCTGCGCTTCACTTGCTCACTCCTTTGATCCGAGTGTCCGTGGTACGGGCCAGCGCCGGCCCCTCCACTTACTCCGAAATTGGCGGATGTCGCTCTGATCCGCCTACTTGGATCCCTGTTCGATCTCGCGGACGAGGTTCATCGCCGCGAGGTCGCCGCCGGGTCCGTACGGCGGGTGTTGCTAGTCGGCGATCGTGATGCCCATCGACCGGGCGGTGCCAGCGATGATCTTCTCGGCCGCCTCGATGTCGTTGGCGTTGAGGTCCTGCATCTTGGTCTCGGCGATCTGGCGCAGCTGCTCCTTGGTGAGCTTGCCGACCTTGTCCTTCTGCGGGACGGCCGAACCCTTCGCGACACCGGCGGCCTTCTTGATCAGCTCAGGCGCCGGAGGCGTCTTCGTGACGAAGGTGAAGGTGCGGTCCTCGTAGATGGTGATCTCAACGGGGATGATGTTGCCGCGCTGGGCCTCGGTGGCAGCGTTGTACTGCTTCACGAAGTCCATGATGTTGACGCCGTGCGGACCGAGGGCGGTACCGACCGGCGGCGCGGGCGTGGCCTGGCCGGCGGGGAGCTGAACCTTGACCAGCGCGGCGAGCTTCTTCTTAGGAGGCATGCTTCTCTCCGGGTCCTTCTTCTCTGAACGGTGTTCCTGAGTCCCCGCGACCGCGGGGACCACCACCGCGGGGCCCACCACGGCAACCGCAGCTTGACCGGCGCGGTGGACGGAACATCCCCGCGACCGCGGGGCAGACTGACGAAGTCTACGCGACCGGCCTAGATCTTCGAGACCTGGTTGAACGAGAGCTCGACCGGGGTCTCGCGGCCGAAGATCGACACGAGCACCTTGAGCTTCTGCGACTCGGCGCTGATCTCGCTGACCGTGGCGGGCAGCGTGGCGAACGGGCCGTCCATGACGGTGACGGACTCACCGATCTCGAAGTCGACGGTCGCGGCGGAGGCCTTCGCGGTCGACTTCTTGACCTCTTCCGACGGCTCGGGCGCGAGCAGCTTGGCGACCTCTTCGAGGCTCAGCGGGCTCGGCTTGTTGGAGAGACCGACAAAACCGGTCACGCCGGGCGTGTTACGCACCGCGGACCAGGACTCGTCGGTGAGCTCCATCCGGACCAGCACGTAGCCGGGCAGCACCCGCTCCTTGACCAGCTGGCGCTTGCCGCTCTTGATCTCGGTCACGTGGTGGGTGGGCACCTCGACCTGGAAGATGTAGTCCTCCATGTTGAGGGACTGCGTGCGGGTCTCGATGTTGGACTTCACGCGGTTCTCGTAGCCGGCGTAGGAGTGAATGACGTACCACTCGCCGAACAGACCCCGCAGGTGCCGCTTGAACTCCTCGACCGGGTCGACGTCGGGAAGGACGTCACCGTCCTCGTCGACGGCGCCGGCCGGGGCCTGCTCGGCCTCGTTTTCGGCGTCGGCGTCGGTTTCGGCGTCGACATCCTGCCCGTCGGACTCGCCAAGCGATTCCTCGGTGACGTCTACGGCCTTCTCCAGCTCATCCTCGCGCTCTTCGCGGGGCTCGCCGGCCGACTGTGCAGACTCGGACACGGTGCTCTTTCTCTTTTCGTCGATGGCTGATGGACTCGTCCGCAGGGCGGTCCGCCCGCCGGAGACCGCGGCTCAGGCTCCGCCGAAGATTCTCAGCACGCCCTCGGTGAACAGCGCATCCAAAGCCGACACGATCCCGACCATGATCAGAACGAAGACCAGGACGATGATGGTGTACGAAATGAGGTCTTTGCGCGTGGGCCAGATGACCTTACGCAGCTCGGCGACAACCTGCCGATAGAAAAGGGCGGGAGAAGTGCGCTTCGTCTTCTTCTCACCGCTCGGCTTGTCTGCGGTTTCGCCGCGCGTGTCGATCGCCACAGTCCTCACCTGAATCCATCGAGTCCAACGCATATCAGCGGCGCGCTAGACGCCAGATGCGCGGACCGCTCCTCGCAGGGCACGAGGGACTCGAACCCCCAACCGCCGGTTTTGGAGACCGGTGCGCTACCAATTGCGCTAGTGCCCTAAGACATGAACCACCATACATCGGTTGGACCGAAGTTTGTCCGCGGCTCACGGTCTTGACCGCCGGTTCACGCATGCGGCGGAAAGAACATGCCGGAGTCTACGTGTGATTGCTCACTTCGTCGAACCGGAGGGCGATCGCCCAGCTCAGCGAATCTCCCCCGGGTGCTCGGGCCTGCCGGGGCGAGCCGTCCGGATGGTGGATACCCGGCGGGAACAGCGGCACAGGTCTGTAACCATGGAGGTATGACCCGTCCCCGCATCTCAACACGCATCTCCGCGATCTCAGAGTCCGCCACGCTGGCCGTGGACGCCAAGGCCAAGGCGATGAAGGCGGCAGGCCGCCCGGTCATCGGCTTCGGCGCCGGCGAGCCGGACTTCGCCACTCCCGGCTACATCGTCGAGGCGGCCGTCGAGGCGTGCCGTAACCCCAGGTTCCACAAGTACACGCCGGCCGGCGGCCTTCCCGAGCTGAAGCAGGCCATCGCCGACAAGACGCTCCGCGACTCCGGCTACCAGGTCGACGCGGCCCAGGTCCTGGTCACCAACGGTGGCAAGCAGGCCGTCTACGAGGCGTTCGCCACGCTGCTCGACCCGGGCGACGAGGTGCTGGTCGTCGCCCCCTACTGGACCACCTACCCCGAGGCGATCAAGCTGGCCGGCGGCGTCCAGGTCGACGTGGTGACCGACGAGACCACCGGCTACCTGGCGAGCGTGGAGCAGCTGGAGGCGGCGCGCACCGACCGGACCAAGGTCCTGCTGTTCGTCTCCCCGTCCAACCCGACCGGCGCGGTGTACTCCCCCGAGCAGGTCGCCCAGATCGGCCGCTGGGCCGCCGAGCACGACCTGTGGGTCGTCACGGACGAGATCTACGAGCACCTGACCTACGGCGACGCGACGTTCGCGAGCATCGCCACGGTGGCCCCCGAGCTGGGCGACAAGGTGGTGATCCTCAACGGCGTCGCCAAGACCTACGCGATGACCGGCTGGCGGGTGGGCTGGCTGATCGGCCCCAAGGACGTCGTCAAGGCCGCGACCAACCTGCAGTCGCACGCCACCTCCAACGTCTCCAACGTCGCCCAGATCGCCGCGCTGGCCGCCGTCAGCGGCGACCTGTCGGCCGTGGCCCAGATGCGCGAGGCCTTCGACCGCCGCCGCCAGACCATGGTCCGGATGCTCAACGAGATCCCGGGCGTGTTCTGCCCCGAGCCGAAGGGCGCCTTCTACGCCTACCCGTCGGTCAAGGAACTGCTGGGCAAGGACTTCGACGGCCGCCGTCCGGCGACCTCCGCCGAGCTGGCCGAGCTCATCCTGGAGGAGGCCGAGGTGGCGGTCGTCCCCGGGGAGGCGTTCGGCACCCCGGGCTACTTCCGCCTGTCCTACGCACTCGGCGACGACGACCTGGTCGAGGGCGTGGGCCGCATCGTCAAGTTCCTCAGCCAGGCCCGCTGAACGCCTCCCGGGGCGGGAGACGAGTGGCCGCCGCACCCCCGCCGGATCGGGCTCCGGCCGGCGGGGTGACGGGCGGACGGCCTCCGCGCCCGCCGGATGAGCCCGGCTCAGTCGCGCAGGGCGTAGGTCACCGCGGACTCGAAGTGGGAGGCCGCCCCCTCGGCGAAGGCCAGCGCGTAGGCGGTCTCCCCGATCAGCCCCTCGGCGCGGGCCGCGGCGGCCTCGCGGAGCCCGGTCATGGTGTCGGCCCCCAGGCCGGGCAGCCCGAAGGTGATCCAGATGCGCTGCGCGGCGCCGAGGAGCCAGGCGGCGCGGGAGCCGTCACCCGCGGCCGCGGCGATCCGGGCGAGCTGGTCGATGGCGAGCACGCCGCCGACCACGTCTCGCAGCCGCCAGTTGACCTCCAGCGCCGCCCTGGCCGCGGCTGAGGCCTCGGCGACCTCCCCCCGGCCCAGAAGGGCCAGAGAGCGGATGTAGTCGCTCAGGGCTCGCTGGGAGAGCTCTCCACGCGCCTCGCAGTGCCGGCGCGTCTCGCGCAGGATCTCCACCGCCCTGTCGAAGTCGCCACCGAACGTGGCGGCCATGGCCAGGAGGAGGGGAACGGAGAACAGGCCTGACGAGCCGGGCTCGACCTGCCGTAACCCGGCGGCTCCGCGCAGCGCGTACCCCCGCGCGCCCTCCAGGTCGCCGGCGAGCAGGCAGGCCCCGGCGAGGCGGAGGTGGGCGTGGGCCTCGGTCTCGCCGTCGCCGTGGCGCCGGGCGCTCTCGGCGCTCTCCCTGGCCCGCCTGCGTGCCAGGGGTATGTCGCCCGCGAGGAGCGCGAGGTGGGCGGCGACCCAGAGCGGTCTTGACCTGGCTCGGTCCGGGGCCGGGACGGCGGCCAGCGCGCGGTCGAGGTAGTGGCGGCCCTCCCGGACGAGGCCCAGGTGACACCAGAGAACCCACAGGGCTCCGGCCAGTTCCAGGGCGGTGCGGTGGTCGCCGCCCGCGAGGCAGCGGTCGAGTGCCGCGCGGATGTTGGACAGTTCCCCGCGCGCCCAGCGTGCCCATTCGAGCTGGCGGGGGCCGCACCACTGGGCGTCCATGCGGTGGGCGGCGGCCAGGTAGTGATCACGGTGGCGGCGGCGCATCAGGGCGCCCTCGCCCAGCTCGTCGAGCCAGTCGCGCCCGTAGTCCCTGATGGTGTCGAGCAGGCGATAGCGATCACCCACGCGGGTGACGACGGACTTGGTCACGAGCACGGCGAGCACACCGGCCACGTCGGGCAGGCACTCGTCCGCGCAGACGCCGCGTGCCGACTCCTCGTCGAAGGTGCCCGCGAAGACCGACAGGCGGGCCCAGAGCAGGCGTTCCGCGGGCGTGCAGAGCTCGTGACTCCAGCCGGCCGCGGTGCGCAGCGTGTGGTGGCGTACGAGGACTCCCTCGCCGTCGGCCGGCAGCTTGAAGCGGTCTTCGGGCTGGTCGGCGAGCTGGATCGCCGACAGGCCACGCGCGTGACCGGCCGCCAGCTCGATGGCGAGCGGGACGCCGTCGAGCCTCCGGCAGAGCCTGGCGACGGCCATCATGGCCCGCTCGTCCGTGCGCAGCCCGGGGGCGACGGCCGTCGCGCGGTCCAGAAAGAGGCTCATCACGTCGTACCCCGCGAGGTCGGCGGCCTCGGGCGGAGGGACGGGAAAGGGATCGACGCCCATGACGACCTCGTACGGCAGGCAGAGCTCCTGGCGGCTGGTCACGATGATCTGGACGTCGGGCGCGCCGGTCAGGATGGCCGTGACCATGGCGGCACAGGGACCGACGAGGTGCTCGCAGGTGTCCAGGACGAGCAGGAGCCGCCGGTCGGCGAGGAACTCGACGAGGGACGCGAGGGCCGGGCGTCCGGCCCTCGCGCGCAGGCCGAACATCCCGGCGACGCGGCCGGCGAGCAGGTCGCCGTCCGTCTCCGAGGAGAGTTCGGCCACCCAGACGCCGTCGGGGTAGTCGTCGCGGACGCTCCGCGCCGCCTGGAGGGCGAGGCGCGTCTTGCCGACGCCCCCGGCGCCGTGCAGGGTGAGCAGGCGCGTTCCGGTGAGGAGTTTCGTGATCTCGTCAAGCTCGGCGGCGCGTCCGAAGAAACTGTTCATCGCGACCGGCAGGTTGCCGCGCGGCGTCAAGAAAGGTTCCCCTGGATCGCGTGTTCCACCGCGTCGCGCAGGCTGATCGAACCTCCCTGTTCCTCCAGCCGGTCGAACTCCGCCCTGCCCAGGCGCCCGCGCAGCCTCAGCTCGGACGTACGGATCAGGCTCGCGATCATGGGTGAGCGGCTGGGCGGGACCCCGGCGTTCTTCCAGGCGGCGCGGGAGGCCCCGAACATGATGGCGGCGAAGGTGTCGTCGGCGGATGACTCGGCGATCACGACGAACACCTCCAGCGCCTCCATCAGCGAGATGGTGTCGCCGAACAGGCGGCCTCCGCGCAGGGAGCCGCGGGCGGACTCCGCGGCGGACGCGGGGTTGCCGAGGAGGTGCTCGGCCTGGCCCAGGAGAAGGTCGAGGCGGATGAGGGTCCAGTAGTCGCCGCAGGACTCGCAGAGCTCACGTCCCTCCCGCAGGATGGACACGGCCTGCTCGTGGTGGCCGGCGAGCATCATGGCGGTGGCGACCACCGTGTAGGTGGGCAGGAAGCCGGGGAAGACGTTGCCGGTGGAGCGGTGGCGCACCCGGGCGTGCTTGATGAGCCGCAGGGCCTCGCCCACGTCGCCCCTGACGACGGCCAGATGGGCCTGGAACTGGCTGACGTAGGCCGTGGCGTAGCCGTTGGCGTCCTCGGCCGCGCACTCGGTGAGGATGCGCTCGGCGCGTTCGAGGTCGCCGCGCTGGATCGAGACCCAGGCGTGCACCCAGAGCGCCTTGACCCGCTCGGGGCTGGCCGTGCGGTCGAGGTCGAGGCCGCGCTGGAGGAGGTCGTCGCCGGGTGCCTGCATGCCGCAGCACGCCCACAGGAACCACAGGTTGCCGACCAGGTCGAGACCGCGGCGGTACTCCTGCGGCCGGGAGTAGCAGTATTCGATGGCACCGCGCATGTTGCCGCATTCGAGGACCAGCCTGCGGTACCACTCGAGCTGGCGGCCCTGCCAGCTCATCTCGGCGCGGGCGGACAGGGCGAGGAAGTGGTCACGGTGGCGGCGCTGGATCTCCTCGGTCTCGCCGAGCCGGTCGAGCCAGACCAGGCCGAACTCGCGGACCGTGTTGAGCAGGCGGTAGCGGACCCCGTTCTCGCCCTCCTCGCGGACCAGGACGGACTTGTCGAGCAGCCCCAGCAGGCCGTCGAGGATGTCCTTGGCGGCGAGGACGCCGCCGGCGCAGACCTCCTCGGCGGCCTCGATGTCGAAGGTGCCGGCGAAGACCGAGGCCCGTGCCCACAGCAGGCGTTCCGGCGGGGTGCAGAGTTCGTGGCTCCAGCCGAGGGCGACGCGCATGGAGCTGTGCCGCCGGGGAGCGGAGGGGAGCCGGTGCGGTTCCGCGTCGTGCCCTTCGCCGTGGGTCCCGCGACCGGCGGAGGGGGCCGTACGGCTCTCGAAGGCCGCGGCGAGTTCGTCGGGTGAGGCCATGCGGCCGTCGAAGGCGGCGAGCCCGGCCGTGGAGAGCGGGCGGCCGTCGAGGGTGACCAGCCCGTCGAGGATCCCGGGGCCGCCGCCGGCCACGGCGAGCCTGATCGCCAGCGGCAGGTTGTCGAGGCGCCCGCAGAGCTCGGCCGCGTCGGGGCCGCCGATCAGACCGGCGGTGAGGGTGTCGATCAGGCTGACGGCGTCGGCGTCGGGCAGACCGCCGACCGGGTAGAGGTGCTCGCCGGGCAGGCCCAGCCGCTGCCTGCTGGTGGCCAGGACACGTAGTCCCTCGATTGAGCGCAACAGCAGGCCGACCAGGATGCCCGTGACGCCGACGACGCGGTCGCAGGTGTCGAGGACGAGCAGGGTCCGGCGCGTGACGAGCTCGTCGACCAGCGCCCGCAGCGCGGGAACGCCCGGCCTGCGGCGGACGCCGATCGCGTCGGCGAACGTCTCGGCCAGGGAGTCGAGGTCGCCGGGTGCCTCCGACAGCTCCACGATGTGGACGCCGTCCGGGAACCGGGGTTCGAGGGTGCGGGCCAGCCGCAGGGCGACGCAGGTCTTCCCGGCCCCGGCCGGACCGGTCAGCGTGACGTGCCGCACCCTTTCGAGCAGTGCGGAGACGTCGGCGAGTTCGGTCTCCCTGCCGACGAAGACGTCCGCTTTCATGGCAGCCCCAGCGTCCTGACAACGTGTGCATCTACCGTCGCACGGAGACATGGTCCACTGAAAGCCCGTTTCCTAGATTTCCTCGATATAGCGGGGGATGCGACAAGGACGGGCACTTCCGGAAGGCGGCCACACCCGCCCCGAAATAACCTCCTCGTCGCCTTCCGCCATACAGGTCCCCTTTCTCCCTCCGCAGCGCGCGAGCGGACCGTCAGGCCGGGACCAAAGAACACCGGGGGTCACCGAAGGTACGGCACTCTATTGAAATGCCACGTCCCCTCAGCGAACTGCCCAAGGCGCACCTGCACCTGCACTTCACCGGCTCCATGCGGCACTCGACCCTCGTCGAGCTGGCCCGCGAACACGGCTTACACCTTCCCGACGCGCTTGAGGAGGACTGGCCACCTCGGCTGCGCGCCACCGACGAGCGGGGCTGGTTCCGTTTCCAGCGGCTGTACGACATCGCGCGCTCCGTCCTGCAGCGGGAGAGCGACGTCTACCGGCTGCTGCGCGAGGCGGCCGAGGACGAGGCGGCCGAGGGGTCGGCCTGGCTGGAGATCCAGATCGACCCGTCCGGGTACGCGTCGAAGTTCGGCGGGCTCACCTCGGCCATGGAGCTGATGCTCGACGCGACGCGCAGGGCCGCCGACCACGCGGGAATAGGGATCGCGGTCGTGGTGGCCGCCAACCGCACCCGCCACCCCCTCGACGCCAAGACCCTCGCCCGCCTCGCCACGCACTACATGGACCAGGGCGTGATCGGGTTCGGGCTCTCCAACGACGAGCGGCGCGGCCGGGCCCGTGACCGGGCGCGGTCCTTGTACCACTACGCGGGCGGCAAGGAGGAGTTGCTGGCCGGGTTCATGCGCGCGGGCCTGGGCGAGCTGCTGCGCGCCGGGCGCGAGGCCC